>NZ_JASCOY010000017.1:0-79402 GCF_029960075.1 Pseudomonas sp. PS02290 | reverse complement strand
GCTGAAGTGCGTGCACTGGGCGGCGATCCAGAAGACTCCTCCAGCATTGCTGGCGGCGCACACCGTCTTTGGGTCAACCTGAAAAGCGCTTTGAGTGGCAAGAACGACGAAGCAGTCCTGAATGAAGTCGAAAGCGGTGAAGATCACGCGCTGAAGGCTTACAAAAAGGCCGCCCAGGAAGCGACTGAGAAGAACCTCCCAGTCAACGTCACTACCCTGATCCAGCGTCAGCTGCAGGGCGTGCAAGCGAACCACGACAAGGTCAAAGCCCTGCGTGACACCGTTCGTGCTGCCAACAAGTAATTTTTAGCCGCTCGAAAAAACGCCAGCCAGTCTGGCGTTTTTTTATGCCTGCAGTTCGGTGGAGGGCGCGACATAAGGTTCGAATTCCACGCAATTCCTGCCATTTTTCTTGGCGCGGTATAGGGCCCGGTCCGCGGCCTGAAACAGCAGCTCGGGCACGTCATGGTTTACCGGCAGATGCGTGGCGACACCGATGCTGACAGTGATGGGCGCTGTGTCGTCAGCGAACGCCGGCAGCGCTTCAATCGCCAGGCGCAGCTTGTCTGCAATGACACAGGCACCTGCCTTGTCGGTTTCCGGAAGCACCACCATGAATTCCTCACCGCCGTAACGCGCGGCCAGGTCACCGGGCCTGCGGATACTGGCGGCCAGTGTCTGGGCAACGCTGCGCAAGGCGACGTCGCCGCCATGATGCCCGTGCCGGTCATTGAACGCCTTGAAGTGGTCCACGTCGATCATCAGCAACGCCAAGGGCCTTCCCGAACGCATCCCGCGAGCCCACTCCTGCTTGAGCACTTGGTCCAGCCTGCGCCGATTGGCCAGACCGGTCAGCCCGTCCGTTGACGCCAGCGCGGCCAGCTCGCGTTCGGCGTTCTGGCGCAGGCGCAGCTGGCGGCCCAATAGCCACGACAGCCAGAGAATCCCGATGCACAGCAAACCGGTGGCGCCCGCCACCAGCAACGCGTTGCGTTTCCACAAGGCGTAGACATCGTCCCGCGATTGAGCGACCACGACGATCAACGGCAAATCTCCAACCCGTGAGAAGGTGTAAAGCCGCTGTGCGCCGTCGAGCTCGGACACCGCCGCAAAGCTGCCGTTTACCTCTCTGAGAATGCGTTTGAAGTTGGGCCGCATGCTGAAGTTCTGGCCGATGAAGGTCCGGTTGTTGTCATCGGGTTGCCGGGCCAGCATCACGCCATCCGCGCTGAGCAGGTTGACGGTGCTCGTGGGGCCGATGTCCAGGGTGCGAAACAGTTGATCGAAGTACGACAGGCGCATTGATGCACTGGCAATGCCGACGAACTGGCCGTTGTCGGAGGGGAGGCGGCGACTGAAACTGATGCACAGGTCGTTGAAGCCCCAGCGTGACAGGAAGGGCCCGTCGACCACCAGCGCCAGCGAACCGCTGTCCCGGTGTTTCTGAAAGCCCGGCCGGTCGGAAAAGTTGTCCAGCCGAGGCGTCAGCGAGGTGGAGTCGGCGACGATGCGCCCGGTTTCATCCAGCAGCACCACATCGCCCTTAAAGGGCGCCGCCGTGGCCCGGTCGAAGAGCACCAGTTGCCGTAACTCCGGCGAGATCGTCATCACGTCGGGTCGTCGCCATGCAGTGATCAGGCCCTGAAGTGAGGTGTCGTACAGCTCGGCGTTACGCTGCACATCTGCGTCGATCAACTGCACCACGTTGTTTGCGGAGCGCACGGCGGCTTCGTTGGCCGTGCCCAGCTCCCGAAACAGCAACGAAGTCACGATGGCTAAGATGGCTGCCACCGCCAGGGTGCTCCCCAGCATCAGCATCTTCTCGGACCTTGATCTGACCCCTCGCGCTAATGGAGGCATGGCTGTCAGTGGCATCGCTCATCTCTGACGGTAATGGACGCGTCGGGCAGCGGTAAGGCTTATTCGCCTTCGTCGAACTTGTTATTGATCAGTTCGACCAGTCCTGCCAGCGCGGCATCGGCTTCTTCACCTTCGGTGGCCAAGTGAATCAGGGTGCCCTTGCCGGCCGCGAGCATCATGACGGCCATGATGCTTTTGCCGTCGACCATGGTCTCCGGCGTGCGACCTACCCTGATCTGGCAAGGGTACTTGCCGGCGACGCCCACGAATTTGGCGGCGGCCCGGGCGTGCAGACCCAGCTTGTTGATGATGGTGATTTCTAGAGCGGGCATCGCGATGGAGGTCCTTTCAGCTTAGGTCGCGGTGGCGGACCTGAACATTCTTGAGCGATTGCTGCAGCACCTGACCCAGACGTTCGGTCAGGTAGACGGAGCGGTGGTGCCCGCCGGTGCAGCCAATGGCAATAGTGACGTAGGCGCGGTTGCTGGCGGCGAAGCGCGGCAACCACTTATTGAGGTACGAAAAGATGTCCTGGAACATTTCTTCGACGTCCGGTTGAGCCGCGAGGTAATCGGCAACCGGCTTGTCGAGGCCGGACTGCTCGCGCAGCTCGGGCTTCCAGTACGGGTTCGGCAGGCAGCGCACGTCGAACACCAGATCGGCGTCCACGGGCATGCCGCGCTTGAAGCCGAAGGATTCGATGAGGAAGGCAGTGCCCGGCTCGGGTTTGTTCAGCAGGCGCAGTTTGAGAATGTCGCGCAGCTGGTAGAGATTCAGGTGCGTGGTGTCGACCGTCAGATCAGCCAGGTCGATGATCGGACCGAGCAGGGTTTTTTCGTCACGAATCGCTTCGGCCAGCGAGCGGGTTGCCGTGCTCAGCGGGTGACGACGGCGGGTCTCTGAAAAGCGCTTTAGCAGGGTGGCTTCATCGGCGTCGAGAAACAGCACGTCGCACTGGATGTGCCGGGCCCGAACTTCGGCGAGCATGCGCGGGAATCGCGTCAGGTGACTGGGCAGATTGCGCGCGTCGATCGAGACCGCCAGCAGGGGCTCAGCCAGTTCGGTGTTGATCAGCGCGCGCTCCGCCAGCTCTGGAAGCAGGCCGGCGGGCAGATTGTCGACGCAGTAGAAACCGCTGTCTTCAAGGACATCGAGGGCCGTGCTCTTGCCGGAGCCGGAGCGGCCGCTGACGATGATCATCCGCATGATCAGTGACCGTTCTGGACGTCGAGCACGACGCTGTAGAGCTCTTCGTCGGTTTTGGCACCGCGCAGGCGCTTACGCACATCATCACGGTCGAGCATGCTGGCGATCTGGCGCAGCAATTCAAGGTGAGCATCGGTGGCCGCTTCCGGGACCAGCAACACAAACAGCAGGTCAACCGGTGCGCCGTCGATGGCGTCGAAATCGATGGGTTTTTCCAGATGCAGTACGGCGCTGACAGGCGTTGAGCAGCCCTTCAGGCGGCAGTGGGGAATGGCAATGCCATTACCGAATCCGGTGGAGCCGAGCTTTTCACGGGCAATGAGGCTGTCAAACACGACCTGCTCATCCAGATCAGGCACTTGCGTGCCGATCATTTTGGCGATGTTCTGGAGTACGGCTTTTTTGCTGCCGCCTGGCACGTTCACGAGTGAACGGCCAGGGGTCAGGATATTTTCAAGTCGGATCATGGGTGGGGAGTGTCAGCGAGCAGTCGCGCCTTGCAGCAGACTTTGCTGTTTTTCCTTATGTTTTTTGAGTTGGCGGTCAAGCTTGTCGGCAAGCAGGTCAATGGCTGCGTACATGTCGTCGTGTTCGGCGTTGGCAACCACTTCAGCGCCAGGAACGTGCAAGGTGGCTTCGATTTTCTGCTTGAGCTTCTCGACCTCCATGGTGACCTGCACATTCGTGATCTTGTCAAAGTGGCGTTCCAATCGGGCGAGTTTCTCGCCGATGTAGGTACGCAGAGGTTCAGTCACTTCCAGCTGGTGTCCACTGATGTTGACTTGCATACAGCTTCTCCTTCGTTGCCAGTGCATTAAGAGGCAGGCGTAATGCCTGCCACTGGAACGCTTTGACGTGTGACCTTTACATCAGTCGCTTGCGTTCGCTGGACGGCGAGATCCCAAGGGATTCGCGGTACTTGGCGACTGTGCGACGGGCCACTTGAATGCCTTGTGCTTCCAGTAAACCAGCGATCTTGCTGTCACTCAACGGCTTTTTCTGATTTTCCGCAGCGACCAGTTTTTTGATGATCGCGCGAATCGCCGTGGACGAGCATTCGCCGCCTTCGGAGGTGCTGACGTGGCTGGAAAAGAAATATTTGAGTTCGTAGATCCCGCGCGGGGTGTGCATGAACTTCTGCGTGGTCACCCGGGAGATCGTCGATTCGTGCATGCCGACCGCTTCCGCGATGTCATGCAGAACGAGGGGCTTCATGGCTTCGTCACCGTACTCAAGGAAGCCTCGCTGGTGTTCGACGATTTGCGTGGCCACCTTCATCAGCGTCTCGTTGCGGCTCTGCAGGCTCTTGATGAACCAGCGAGCTTCCTGCAGCTGATTGCGCATGAACGTGTTGTCGGCACTGGTATCGGCGCGACGCACAAAACCTGCGTACTGCGGATTGACCCGCAGGCGCGGCACGGATTCCTGGTTCAGCTCCACCAGCCAGCGCTCGTTGTCCTTGCGCACGATGACGTCAGGCACGACGTATTCGGCTTCGCTGGACTCGATCTGCGAGCCGGGGCGCGGATTGAGGCTCTGGACCAGTTCGATGACCTGACGCAGGTCGTCTTCCTTGAGCTTCATGCGGCGCATCAGTTGCGCGTAGTCGCGGCTGCCGAGCAGATCGATGTAGTCACTGACCAGCTTCTGCGCTTCCGCCAGCCACTTGGTTTTGGCGGGCAGCTGGCGAAGCTGCAGCAGCAGGCATTCACTCAGGTTGCGAGCGCCGATGCCGGCAGGCTCGAACTGCTGAATGCGGTGCAGAACGGCTTCGATTTCGTCCAGCTCGATATCGAGCTCAGGGTCGAAGGCGTCGAGCATTTCTTCGAGTGTTTCGTCGAGGTAGCCCTGATTGTTGATGCAGTCGATCAGCGTCACGGCGATCAGGCGATCGGTGTCCGACATTGGCGCCAGGTTGAGTTGCCACAGCAGGTGGCTTTGCAGGCTCTCGCCAACGGAGGTGCGGGTGGTGAAATCCCACTCGTCATCGTCGTTGCTGGGCAGGCTGCTGGCACTGGTCTGATAGACGTCTTCCCACGCGGTGTCGACGGGCAGCTCGTTGGGAATGCGCTCGTTCCAGTCGCCGTCCTCCAGATTGTCGACGGTAGGCGCCGATTCCTGGTAGGTGGGTCCCTGAACATCAGCGTTGGGCTTTTGCTCTACGTTATCCGCCAAGGGGTCGGCGTTGTCGAAATCGTCGCCTTCCTCCTGCCGTTCCAGCATCGGGTTCGACTCCAGCGCCTCCTGAATCTCCTGTTGGAGATCCAGCGTCGACAACTGAAGCAATCGGATTGCCTGTTGCAGCTGAGGTGTCATCGTCAGCTGCTGGCCCATTCTCAAGACTAGCGAAGGTTTCATGGCAGGGCTTAACACCTTATTCGCCGGCGCACTGCGCGCCATTTACTAGCAGGGCGCCGAGGGCGCCAACTTAAGCAAATTATATGCCTGAAGCTGGAGGGTTTGCCTAGAGTGTGATGACAATTAAAAAACGAGGTTGGCGATGGCGCACATTGCGGGAGCCGCACAACCTCATGTCATCACTGCGGTTACAGGCGGAACTCGTGACCCAGATACACTTCCTTGACCAACTGGTTGGCCAGGATGGATTCGGCGTCGCCTTCGGCAATCAGCTGTCCATCGTTGACGATGTAAGCGGTTTCGCAGATATCCAGCGTCTCACGCACGTTGTGGTCGGTGATCAGCACGCCGATCCCTTTGGCCTTGAGGTGGTGAATGATCTGCTTGATGTCGCCCACGGAAATAGGGTCAACACCGGCGAAGGGTTCGTCGAGGAGAATGAATTTCGGCGAAGTGGCGAGGGCGCGTGCGATTTCCACACGGCGACGTTCACCGCCCGACAGGCTCATGCCCAGGTTGTCGCGAATGTGGGTGATGTGGAATTCCTGCAGCAGGCTTTCCAGCTCCTTGCGGCGGGCAGCGCGATCGAGCTCCTTGCGGGTCTCCAGGATCGCCATGATGTTGTCCGAGACGGAGAGCTTGCGGAAGATCGACGCTTCTTGTGGCAGGTAGCCAATACCGGCGCGTGCACGGCCGTGCATCGGCTGATGGCTGACGTCCTGGTCGTCGATCAGGACGCGACCCTGATCCGCTTGAACCAGGCCGACGATCATGTAGAAACAGGTGGTCTTGCCGGCGCCGTTGGGGCCAAGCAGGCCGACGATCTGGCCGCTCTCGATGGACAGGCTGACGTCACGTACGACCTGGCGGCTTTTATAGGCCTTGGCCAGGTGCTGGGCTTTCAGCGTCGCCATTACTGGGCCTTCTGCTGGTCGGTTTTCTTTTTCGGCTGGATGACCATGTCGATACGAGGGCGTGGTGCGGTGACCTTGGTGCCATTGGCACGACCGGCGTTCACGACCTGCTTGACGGTGTCATAGACGATTTTCTCGCCTTCGGACGTGTTGCCGTCGTTGACCACTTTGGCCTTGTCGATCAGCACGATGCGGTTCTGGGCCGCGAAGTACTGAATAGTGACGCCCCAGGCCTGAACGATCGGCTTGTCCACCGATGGCTTCTGCTCGTAGTAGGCCAGGTTGCCCACGGACGTGAACACGTCCACGTCGCCTTGCGGTGTACGGGTGATGGTCACGGTGTTGCCGGTGATCTTCATCGTGCCCTGGGTGATGATGACATTGCCTTTGTAGGTGGCGATGCCTTGCTTGTCGTCCAGCTGCGCGTCATCCGACTGGATGTGGATGGGTTGATCGCGATCCGTCGGCAGAGACCAGGCGCTCGCGCTTCCCAGTGCTGCGCCCAGGCCGAGCAAAAAAGGAAGGGTTTTAACGAGCCTCATACTGTCCTCTTACGTTGGATAGCAGGTTCATCCTGCTTTCTTTCAGATACGCTTTCATACCCGTGCCGGTCGTTACACCGCCAAGGCCGTCGATTCTAACGGGTTGGGCAGTCTCCGCATATTGCTTCTGCGGGAATACAGTCATGCGGCTGCTGGTGATGATGGTGGTGCGGTCTTTTTCGTCGGTGCGGTTGATGCGCACCGAGTCGATCAGCTCGACGTGATCGCCCCCCGGCGACACTTCGGCGCGAACGCTCTGTACGTGCCACGGGAAGGTAGAACCTCGATACATCTGCAGCACCGGCGTGGTCATCAGGGTGACGTCGGTGGCTTTCAAGTGCTCGACCTTGTCCGCGGTCATGTCGTACTGCATGGTCCCGTCGGGCAGGTACTGAATACTGTGGGCGTTGGTCGCGTAGTAATCGACAGCGCTTTCATCGACGGCAGCCTTGGGTTGATCGAGAAAGCTTTCCGGACTGATGTTCCAGTAGCCGACCGCTGCCAGCAGCAGTGCCAGCACACCGAACAGCAGAAACGTTCGAAACTTTTTGCTCAGCATAAATGCACTTCTATAGGTAGGCGGCGTGAGCCGCTTCGAGGTTGCCCTGAGCCTTCAGGATCAACTCGCAGAATTCGCGGGCAGCGCCTTCGCCGCCACGTGCCTGGGTAATGCCGTCGGCATGCTCGCGGACAAAGCTGGCGGCATTGGCAACAGCCATGCCCAGGCCCACCCGGCGAATGACCGGCAGATCAGGCAAATCGTCGCCCAGATACGCGACCTGCTCGTAGCTTAGATTCAGTTGCTGCAAAAGCTCGTCGAGGACCACGAGTTTGTCTTCGCGGCCCTGATAAAGGTGCGCGATGCCGAGGTTCTTCGCGCGCCGCTCAACCACGGGGGTCTTGCGTCCGCTGATGATGGCAGTCGTCACACCCGAGTTGATGAGCATCTTGATGCCCTGGCCGTCGAGGGTGTTGAAGGTCTTGAATTCACTGCCGTCTTCGAGGAAATACAGGCGTCCGTCGGTGAGTACGCCATCGACGTCGAAGATCGCCAGTTTGATGTTCTTGCCGCGTTGCATCAGGTCATTCATATCGGCGCTCATTTACATGACTCCTGCGCGGAGCAGGTCTTGAAGATTGAACGCGCCAACCGGGCGATCGTTCTCGTCGACCACGATGAGTGCGCCGATCTTGTTGTCTTCCATGATTTTCAAGGCTTCGGCCGCGAGCATTTCCGGGCGCACGGTCTTGCCGTGGACGGTCATGACTTCATCGATGGTCGCCTGGCGTATGTCGATCGGGCGATCCAGGGTGCGACGCAGGTCGCCGTCCGTGAAGATACCGGCAAGCCGGCCGTCGCTCTCGAGGATGGCGGTCATGCCAAGCCCCTTGCGGGTCATTTCCATCAGCGAATCGCGAAGCGGCGTGCCGCGCGCAACCTGCGGCAGGTTGGCGCCAGTGTGCATGACATGCTCGACCTTCAGCAGCAGCCGACGACCCAGCGCACCGCCCGGATGGGAAAACGCGAAGTCTTCGGCGGTGAAGCCTCTGGCGTCCAGCAGCGCAACGGCCAGGGCGTCGCCCATGACCAGCGCCGCGGTGGTGGAGGAGGTGGGCGCCAGATTCAACGGGCAGGCTTCTTTTTCGACCCGCGCATTGAGGTTGACGTCAGCGGCCTTGGCCAGTGTTGATTCCGGGTTGCCAGTGAGGCTGATCATCTTGATGCCCAGCCGCTTGATCAGCGGCAGCAACGTGACGATTTCGGCCGTGGTGCCCGAATTGGACAGGGCCAGAATAATATCGGCGCTGGTGATCATGCCCATGTCGCCGTGGCTGGCCTCGGCGGGGTGCACGAAAAAGGACGGGGTGCCGGTGCTGGCCAGCGTAGCGGCGATCTTCTTGCCGATATGCCCCGACTTGCCCATGCCTACCACGACCACGCGGCCCTGACTGCCCAGAATCATGTCGCACGCGTTGACGAAATCGGCATCTATATGCGCAAGCAAACCTTCCACGGCTTCTATTTCAAGGCGGATGGTGCTCTGTGCCGATTCAATCAGGTTGCGCGCATTGGACATATCGGAAGGGGTCGCATGGTGAAAGGCCGGGGATTATAGCGGCAATGTTCAAAAGCCTCACGCTTCATCGTTGCTGTTTGTTTAATGAACGGAGACGTCCTTCAGCAACAGCGTGATAAAGGCTGGCGGTGGGTACGAAAATTCCACACCGTCCTTAATACCCTTCTTTGTTTGCGACTCGACACGTTGGAGCTTGGGCGGCGTGCGACAGCGGTGGTATAGTCCGCCGCTTGTTCGGCCCCTCCAAAAGTGTGTCGTTCGTCAAGAACGCGGCATCTGAGAGACAGGTTGCATCGCAAGGAGTTTAGATGAGTGCCGATAACGCCTACGCGGTCGAGCTGAAGGGCGTTTCCTTCAAGCGCGGTGCGCGCAGCATCTTCAATAATGTGGACATCCGCATCCCCCGGGGCAAAGTCACCGGCATCATGGGGCCGTCGGGCAGTGGCAAAACCACTCTGCTGCGATTGATGGGAGCACAACTGCGTCCGAGCGCAGGTGAAGTCTGGGTCAATGGCCAGAATTTGCCGAGACTCTCGCGCAGCGATCTTTTCGATGCGCGCAAGCAGATGGGCGTGCTCTTTCAGAGCGGCGCGCTGTTCACCGATCTCGACGTTTTCGAAAACGTGGCGTTCCCGCTGCGGGTTCACACCAAGCTGCCTGAAGACATGATCCGCGACATCGTCCTGCTGAAACTGCAGGCGGTCGGACTTCGTGGCGCAGTCGATCTGATGCCCGACGAACTCTCAGGTGGCATGAAGCGCCGTGTTGCGCTGGCGCGCGCCATCGCGCTGGATCCCCAGATCCTCATGTATGACGAACCCTTCGTGGGGCAGGACCCTATCGCCATGGGCGTACTGGTTCGGCTCATCCGGCTGCTCAATGATGCGCTGGGTATCACCAGTATCGTGGTGTCCCACGACCTCGCCGAGACCGCCAGCATCGCCGACTATTTATATGTCGTCGGTGACGGTCAGGTGCTGGGGCAGGGCACGCCGCAGGAACTGATGGAGTCGGATAACCCTCGTATACGTCAGTTCATGACGGGCGATCCCGACGGGCCGGTGCCTTTCCATTATCCGGCGCCGGATTATCGCGACGATCTTTTGGGGAAGCGCTGATGCGCAGAAAGTCTTTAATGGATCGCGTACGCCTGATGGGGCGTTCGACGATCGATATGGTTGCAGTGCTGGGTCGTTCAGGGATTTTTCTGGTTCATGCGTTGCTTGGGCGCGGCGGCATCGGCGGCGGTTTTCAGCTGCTGGTTCGTCAGTTGCACTCGGTGGGCGTCATGTCTCTGGCCATCATCGTCGTGTCCGGGGTGTTCATCGGCATGGTGCTGGCGCTGCAAGGTTTCAGCATTCTCGCCAAGTACGGCTCCGAGCAGGCTGTGGGGCAGATGGTTGCCCTGACGTTGCTGCGTGAACTCGGTCCGGTGGTCACTGCTCTATTGTTCGCCGGTCGTGCAGGCTCTGCGCTTACCGCTGAAATCGGCAACATGAAATCCACCGAGCAGCTGTCCAGTCTCGAAATGATTGGTGTTGACCCGCTCAAGTACATCGTTGCACCGCGTCTGTGGGCAGGCTTCATCTCGCTGCCAGTGCTGGCGCTGATTTTCAGCGTGGTCGGCATCTGGGGTGGTTCGTGGGTGGCGGTCGACTGGCTGGGCGTCTATGAAGGCTCCTTCTGGGCCAACATGCAGAACAGCGTTTCGTTTTCCGATGATGTACTCAACGGTGTCATCAAGAGCGTCGTGTTCGCTTTTGTCGTCACCTGGATTGCCGTGTTCCAGGGCTATGACTGCGAGCCCACGTCCGAAGGGATCAGTCGCGCCACGACCAAGACCGTGGTCTACGCCTCATTGGCCGTACTGGGCCTGGACTTTATTATGACCGCCTTGATGTTTGGAGACTTCTGATGCAAAACCGCACCCTCGAAACCGGTGTAGGCCTGTTTCTGCTGGCCGGGATCCTGGCTTTGCTCCTGCTCGCCCTGCGCGTCAGCGGTCTGAGCGCCAGCGCCAACACCGACACTTATAAACTTTACGCAAATTTCGACAATATCGCCGGTTTGACTGTCAGAGCGAAAGTGACCATGGCCGGTGTGAACATTGGCAAGGTCACTGCAATCGATCTGGATCACGATACCTTCACGGGGCGTGTGACGATGGAAGTGAACAAGCGGGTCAACAACCTGCCTTCGGATTCCACCGCTTCCATTCTGACCGCAGGCCTGCTGGGTGAAAAATACATCGGCATCAGTGTCGGTGGCGATGACCAACTGTTGAAAGACGGCGGCGTCATCCATGACACCCAGTCCTCGTTGGTACTCGAAGACCTGATCGGTAAATTCCTGCTCAATTCAGTGGGCAAAGACGCCAAATGAGGAGTTTTTTCATGATCTCGATTCTGCGCCGTGGCCTTCTGGTGCTACTGGCCGCCCTGCCTTTGTTTGCTAACGCAGCCGCGTCCGATTCCGCTCACGATCTGGTTGATCGCACCACCAAGCAATTGCTGGCTGACCTGTCCGCCAACAAGGAAACCTACAAGTCCAATCCGCAAGCCTTCTACGATGCACTTAACGGCATCGTTGGCCCGGTTATCGACGCTGACGGCATCTCCAAAAGCATCATGACCGTGAAGTATTCGCGCAACGCCACCCCGGCGCAGATGCAGCGCTTCCAGGAAAACTTCAAGCGCAGCCTGATCCAGTTCTATGGCAACGCGCTGCTCGAGTACAACAACCAGGGCATCACCGTTTCCCCGGCCAAGCAGGAAGCGGCCGATCGCACGTCCGTCGACATGTCGGTCAAGGGCAACAACGGCGCGGTCTACCCTGTTTCCTACACCCTCGTCAAAATCGGCGGTGAGTGGAAAGTGCGTAACGTGATCATCAACGGCATCAACATCGGCAAGCTGTTCCGCGATCAGTTCGCTGACGCCATGCAGCGCAACGGTAACAACCTGGACAAAACCATCGACGGTTGGGCTGGCGAAGTCGCCAAGGCCAAGCAGACCTCGGAAAGCTCCAGCGACAAGGTCGTCAAATGAGTCAAGCGTCCGTAACTGCCGCTGGCGGCGGAGAGCTGATGCTCTCCGGCGTGATCGACTATCGGACCGGCCCGGCTTTGCGTGAGCAGGGCGCGGCGCTGATCAAGTCAAATACCGCTGCAGCCCTGACGCTCGATTGCTCCGGCGTCGAAAAGTCCAGCAGTGTCGGCCTGGCTTTGCTCCTTGCGTTCATGCGTGATGCGCAGGCCGCAGGCAAGTCAGTCACCGTCCGCGCGTTGCCTGAAGACATGCAGGAAATCGCCCAGGTCTCCGGCCTGACCGAGCTGTTGCAGCATCATTAATTGCTTTCATCGATCAAGCCCCTCGTCCGGCCCCTGCAAAGTAGGGTTCGCAACGAGAGGGCTTTTTTGTATGATGGCCGACCCGCGCGCGTAGGGCGCCGATTGAGGTTAAGCATGCAGGCCGTAGAAGTTAAAAGCTTCCTGGAAGCTAAGTTGCCAGATATCCAGGTCGAAGTTGAAGGCGAAGGCTGTAATTTCCAGCTGAACGTGATCAGCGACGAACTGGCCGCACTGAGCCCGGTCAAGCGCCAGCAGCAGATTTACACGCATTTGAACCCATGGATCGCCGATGGCAGCATCCACGCGGTCACCATGAAATTTTTCAGCCGCGCTGCGTGGGCCGAGCGCACCTGAGCCAACACGGCGTCGAGATTCCAATGGACAAACTGATTATTACTGGCGGCATTCGTCTTGATGGCGAAATCCGCATCTCCGGGGCGAAAAACTCTGCCCTGCCGATTCTCGCAGCCACGCTGCTGGCTGATGGTCCTGTGACCGTCGCCAACCTGCCGCACCTGCACGACATCACCACCATGATCGAGCTGTTCGGTCGCATGGGCATCGAGCCGATCATCGACGAGAAGCTCAGCGTCGAAATCGACCCGCGCACCATCAAGACCCTGGTCGCTCCGTACGAGCTGGTGAAAACCATGCGTGCGTCGATCCTCGTTCTGGGGCCAATGGTTGCCCGCTTCGGTGAAGCCGAAGTGGCACTGCCTGGCGGTTGCGCCATTGGTTCGCGTCCGGTCGATCTGCACATCCGTGGTCTTGAAGCCATGGGCGCGGTCATCGACGTCGAAGGCGGTTACATCAAGGCCAAGGCGCCGGAAGGCGGGCTGCGTGGCGCCAACTTCTTCTTCGATACCGTCAGCGTGACGGGCACCGAGAACATCATGATGGCCGCTGCCCTGGCAAACGGCCGCAGCGTCCTGCAAAACGCCGCGCGTGAGCCTGAAGTCGTCGACCTGGCGAACTTCATCAACGCCATGGGCGGTAAAGTCTCTGGCGCCGGTACCGACACCATCACCATTGATGGCGTCAAACGCCTGGGTTCGGCGACCTATCGGGTCATGCCCGACCGTATCGAAACCGGCACCTACCTGGTGGCGGCGGCGGCAACCGGCGGCCGTGTGAAACTCAAGGACACCGATCCGACGATTCTCGAAGCGGTACTCGAGAAGCTGCGTGAATCCGGCGCCGAGATCACCACCGGCAAGGACTGGATCGAGCTGAACATGCACGGCAAGCGTCCGAAAGCGGTCAACGTGCGCACTGCACCGTATCCAGCTTTCCCGACCGACATGCAGGCGCAGTTCATCTCGCTCAACGCCATCGCCGAAGGCACGGGTGCGGTCATCGAGACGATCTTCGAAAACCGCTTCATGCATGTGTATGAAATGCACCGCATGGGCGCGCAGATCCAGGTCGAAGGCAACACCGCGATCGTCACCGGCTGCACCAAGCTCAAGGGCGCGCCAGTGATGGCGACCGACCTGCGTGCTTCGGCGAGCCTGGTCATTTCGGCACTGGTGGCCGAAGGCGACACGCTGATCGACCGCATTTACCACATCGACCGTGGTTATGAGTGCATCGAAGAAAAACTGCAGATGCTGGGCGCGAAGATCCGTCGCGTTCCGGGCTAGTCAGCAGCTGCGCGTTCGCCCGTGTCGATCTGATCGACGCGGGCGACGTGTCTGGCCATAGCGCCAGGATTTTCTGATTCGTTCCACTCTGGCTTCTTGAGCCGGAGGCAGTCGGGCGCCAGTTGCGACCCGGCACGCGCTGCTGATAAGGACTGACGTTTCCCATGTTGACCATCGCATTGTCCAAGGGCCGCATCCTCGACGACACCTTGCCGCTGCTCGCTGCGGCGGGCATTGTGCCGACCGAGAATCCGGACAAGAGCCGCAAGCTGATCATCCCGACGACCCAGGCCGACGTGCGCCTGCTGATCGTGCGTGCCACTGACGTGCCGACCTACGTTGAGCACGGTGCTGCAGATCTCGGCGTCGCGGGCAAGGACGTGCTGATGGAATACGGCGGCCAAGGGCTGTATGAGCCGCTCGACCTGCAAATCGCCCAGTGCAAGCTGATGACTGCAGGTGCAGTCGGGGCCGTCGAACCCAAGGGTCGGCTGCGTGTGGCGACCAAGTTCGTCAATGTTGCCAAGCGCTACTACGCCGAACAGGGCCGTCAGGTCGACATCATCAAGCTGTACGGTTCCATGGAACTCGCGCCGCTGGTAGGCCTGGCGGACAAGATCATCGACGTCGTCGACACCGGCAACACGCTGCGTGCCAACGGCCTAGAACCTCAGGACATGATTGCCCACATCAGCTCACGGCTGGTGGTGAACAAGGCATCCATGAAAATGCAACACGCTCGCATTCAGTCGCTGATCGACACCCTGCGCACTGCCGTGGAGTCGCGACACCGCGGTTGACTGCATCGCGTGACCCTCATCAGGATCACGCCCAGCTATCCGTGTCATAGCCAAATTTCTCAGGTGCCCGCGCGGATGGCTTGCTAGCTTAGGCATCTGCCTATACGCGGCATCTGAGAAATCGCCATTCATTGAGGCCCACGCTATGACCACTCCCAACGCTATTCGCCGACTCAACGCTGCCGATCCGGACTTCGCCCGTCATCTGGATCATCTGCTGAGCTGGGAAAGTGTGTCTGACGACTCGGTCAATGAGCGTGTGCTCGACATCATCAAGAACGTGCGCGAGCGCGGCGATGCGGCGCTGGTGGAATACACCCGTCGCTTCGACGGCCTGGACGTTGCGTCGATGGCCGACCTGATTCTGCCGCGCGAGCGTCTTGAGCTGGCACTGACCCGCATCACGCCGGCCCAGCGTCGGGCCCTCGAAAAAGCGGCTGACCGTGTGCGCAGTTACCACGAGCGGCAGAAGCAGGATTCCTGGAGCTACACCGAGGCCGACGGCACCGTGCTGGGCCAGAAGGTCACGCCGCTGGATCGCGCCGGGCTGTACGTGCCGGGCGGTAAAGCGTCTTACCCGTCTTCGGTGTTGATGAACGCCATCCCGGCCAAGGTCGCCGGCGTAGGCGAGGTGGTCATGGTCGTGCCGACCCCGCGCGGTGAGCTCAACGAGCTGGTACTGGCGGCGGCTTGCATCGCTGGCGTCGATCGCGTGTTCACCATCGGCGGCGCCCAGGCGGTTGCAGCGCTGGCGTATGGCACCGAAAGCGTCCCGCAGGTGGACAAAGTCGTCGGCCCGGGCAACATTTATGTGGCCACCGCCAAGCGTCACGTGTTCGGCCAGGTGGGCATCGACATGATCGCCGGCCCGTCGGAGATTCTGGTGGTGTGCGACGGCCAGACCGACCCCGACTGGATCGCCATGGACCTGTTCTCCCAGGCCGAGCACGATGAAGATGCCCAGGCGATTCTGGTCAGTCCGGATGCCGAGTTCCTTGATCGCGTCGCCGCCAGCATCGCCAAACTGATGCCGACGATGGAGCGTGCGGAAATCATCCAGACCTCGATCAATGGCCGCGGCGCCTTGATCAAGGTAGCCGACATGACCCAGGCCATTGAAGTCGCCAACCGGATTGCGCCGGAGCACCTGGAGTTGTCGGTGGCTGATCCTGAGGCCTGGCTGCCGCAGATTCGCCACGCCGGCGCGATCTTCATGGGCCGCCACACGTCCGAAGCGCTGGGCGACTACTGCGCCGGTCCCAACCACGTGCTGCCTACGTCGGGCACCGCACGGTTCTCGTCGCCGTTGGGCGTGTACGATTTCCAGAAACGCTCATCGATCATTTTCTGCTCGGAGCAGGGCGCGTCCGAACTGGGCAAAACGGCCTCGGTGCTGGCACGCGGCGAGTCATTGACCGCCCACGCCCGCAGCGCCGAATACCGCATCGTCGACACCGAACAAGAGGGCAACTGAGCATGAGCAAATTCTGGAGTCCCTTCGTCAACGACCTGGTGCCGTATGTGCCGGGCGAGCAGCCCAAGCTGACCAAACTGGTGAAGCTCAACACCAACGAAAACCCCTATGGCCCGTCGCCTAAAGCGATCGACGCCATGCGTGCTGCGGTCAGTGACGACCTGCGCCTGTATCCCGATCCCAACAGTGACGTGCTGAAGCAAGCCGTAGCGCGTTACTACGGCGTCGACGCCAATCGCGTGTTTCTCGGCAACGGCTCGGACGAGGTGCTGGCTCACGCCTATAACGCCTTTTTCCGGCAAGACAAACCGCTGTTGTTCCCGGACATCAGTTACAGCTTCTATCCGGTGTACTGCGGCCTGTATGGCGTCGACTACGAAGCCGTGCCGCTGGACGAGCAGTTTCAGATTCGCGTCGAAGATTACGCGCGTCCCAATGGCGGCATCATTTTCCCGAACCCGAATGCACCCACGGGCTGTCTGTTGGCCCTTGATGCCGTCGAGCAGATACTCAAGAACAGCCCGGATTCAGTGGTGATCGTCGACGAGGCGTATATCGACTTCGGTGGCGAAACCGCGATCAGTCTGGTGGACCGCTATCCGAACCTGCTGGTCACTCAAACGCTGTCCAAATCGCGCTCCCTCGCCGGGTTGCGAGTGGGCCTCGCGGTGGGGCATCCGGACCTGATTGAAGCGCTGGAGCGGGTCAAGAACAGCTTTAACTCGTATCCCCTGGACCGCATGGCAATCGTCGGCGCAGCAGCGGCATTCGATGACCGTGAGTATTTCGAGCACACCTGCCAGCGCGTCATTGCCAGCCGTGAAGCGCTTGTCGAGCAGCTGGAAGGCAAGGGCTTCGAAGTGCTGCCCTCGGCCGCGAACTTCATCTTCGCCCGCCACCCCCAGCACGACGCTGCGGCTCTGGCGGCGAAGGTGCGGGAGCAGGGCGTGATCGTCCGCCACTTCAAACAGGCGCGCATCGCGCAATTCCTGCGCATCACCATCGGCACGCCCGAACAGAATCAGGCGCTGGTGGATGCGTTGGGGGACTTGTCGAACTGAGTTGACGGTTGCCTAACGGCAACCGATCAATTCTCCGCCGCAGGCGCCGTTGTCTGCGGTGGACGCACGCCCACTTCGGCGGTCAGTTTCAATTCCTTGCCGTTGCGCATGACCTGAATGGCAATCTTGTCAGTGGGTTTGGTGCGGGCCACCTGATTCATTGAGCGACGGCCGTCGCCCGCCGGCTCGCCGTTGATGCTCAAGATCACATCACCCAGTTGCAAGCCTGCCTTCTGCGCCGGGCCGTCGCGGAAAATCCCGGCGACCACGATGCCCGGACGATCCTTCAGCCCGAACGATTCCGACAACTCCTGAGTCAGCGGCTGTACCTCGATGCCCAACCAGCCGCGAATCACTTGGCCGTGTTCGATGATCGACTTCATCACCTCCAGGGCCAGCTTGGTCGGAATTGCAAAACCGATTCCCTGCGAGCCACCGGATTTGGAGAAGATCGCCGTGTTGATCCCGGTCAGGTTGCCGTTGGCGTCCACCAGCGCGCCGCCCGAGTTGCCGGGGTTGATCGCCGCGTCGGTCTGAATGAAGTCTTCGTAGGTGTTGAGGCCCAGTTGGTTTCGGCCGGTGGCACTGATGATGCCCATGGTCACGGTCTGGCCAACGCCGAACGGGTTACCGATGGCCAGGGCAACGTCGCCGATGCGGATAGCGTCGGAACGGCCAAGGGTAATGGAGGGCAGGTTCTTGAGGTCGATCTTCAGCACCGCAAGGTCGGTCTCGGGGTCGCTGCCGACGACTTTGGCTATCGTCTCGCGGCCGTCTTTAAGCGCGACGACAATCTGGTCGGCGCCGGAGGTCACGTGGTTGTTGGTCAACAGGTAGCCTTCCGGGCTCATGATCACCGCCGAACCCAGGCTCGACTGCATGCGCTTTTGTTTGGGCAGGTTGTCGCCGAAGAAACGACGAAATTGCGGGTCGTCGAACAGCGGATGGTTGGATTTGTTGTTGTTATTGACCATCTTGGTCGTGTACAGATTGGCCACGGCCGGGGCGGCGTTGCTGACAGCGTCCGCGTACGAGACCGGCCCCTGTTGCACGAAGGTCTGTTGCGGCGCTTGCTGCAGGTTCACGTCCTGGCTTGGCAGCCCAACCCATTGGGGATAGCGCTGGATAATCAATAAAGCGATAAGCACACCAGCGAGCAAGGGCCAGCCGAGAAAACGCAGCGCTTTGAACATTGAGCGGAGTCCTGAAGGTAGAAGCGCCTAGCTGCGCCATAATGGCCGGCATTATACGAGGACCGACACGGTCTGGACTGCATATTTAGGAGACTTTTATGGCGGTTGCCTTGAGCACCCTGGTGGAAGAAGCGGACCGCTATCTCGGTAGCGCACGCATTCAGGATTATTGCCCCAACGGCTTGCAGGTCGAGGGCCGGCCGCAGGTCAGCCGAATCGTCTCCGGTGTCACCGCGAGTCAGGCGTTGCTGGACGCAGCCGTGGAGGCCAATGCGGATCTGGTGCTGGTGCATCACGGCTATTTCTGGAAAGGCGAGAATCCCTGCATCACCGGCATGAAGCAGCGTCGGCTGAAGACGCTGCTCAAACACGACATCAGCCTGCTGTCCTATCACCTGCCTCTCGATTTGCATGCTGAGGTAGGCAATAACGTTCAACTCGCCCAGCAACTGGAGATCACCGTCGAAGGCCCGCTGGACCCGGACAACCCGCGCATCGTCGGGCTGGTGGGCTCACTCAGCGAGGCCATGACCCCACGGGATTTCGCCCACCGCGTCCAAACCGCTCTGGGGCGCGAGCCGCTGTTGATCGAAGGCGACGGCATGATACGCCGGGTCGGCTGGTGCACCGGAGGCGGGCAGGGCTACATCGATCAAGCCGTGCTGGCCGGCGTGGACCTGTATTTGAGCGGTGAAGCGTCCGAGCAGACCTTTCACAGCGCCCGGGAAAACGGCATCAGCTTCATTGCCGCCGGCCATCACGCCACCGAGCGTTATGGTGTGCAGGCCCTGGGTGATTATCTGGCGCGGCGCTTTGCTCTGGAGCATCTGTTCATCGACTGTCCGAACCCGATTTAAAGCGTCTGAGGGTCCAAAGCATGAGGTATATGGTTAGATCGTTTCGATCTATCCCCGCCGCTGAATAGAATCAGGCCCCATGATAAAGTGCCTCGCTCGATAGAGCCCGCAGGCTCTCCATACACGTACGTTATCCCGTGAGTAACCATGGTCGACAAACTGACGCATCTGAAACAGCTGGAGGCGGAAAGCATCCACATCATCCGCGAGGTCGCTGCCGAGTTCGATAACCCGGTGATGCTGTACTCCGTCGGTAAAGACTCTGCCGTGATGCTGCATCTGGCGCGCAAGGCCTTCTTCCCGGGCAAGCTGCCGTTCCCGGTGATGCACGTCGACACCCGCTGGAAATTCCAGGAGATGTACCGCTTCCGCGACAAGATGGTCGAGGAAATGGGCCTGGACCTGATCGTGCACGTGAACCCGGACGGCGTCGCGCAGGGTATCAACCCGCTGACCCACGGCAGCTCGAAGCACACCGATATCATGAAAACCCAGGGCCTCAAGCAGGCCCTCGACAAGCACGGTTTCGATGCCGCGTTTGGCGGCGCCCGTCGTGACGAAGAGAAATCCCGCGCCAAAGAGCGTGTGTATTCCTTCCGTGACACCAAGCACCGCTGGGACCCGAAAAACCAGCGTCCCGAGCTGTGGAACGTGTACAACGGCAACGTCAACAAAGGCGAGTCGATCCGCGTGTTCCCGCTCTCCAACTGGACCGAGCTGGACATCTGGCAGTACATCTACCTCGAAGGTATCCCGATCGTCCCGCTGTATTTCGCCGCCGAGCGCGAAGTCATCGAGATGAACGGCACCTGGATCATGATCGATGACGACCGCCTGCGTAATCACCTGTCCGACGAGGACAAGAAGCGCATCGTCAAGAAGAAGGTCCGCTTCCGCACACTGGGCGACTACCCGTTGACGGGCGCTGTCGAGTCCGAGGCCACCAGCCTTACCGACATCATTCAGGAAATGCTCCTGACGCGAACTTCCGAGCGCCAGGGCCGGGTCATCGACCACGATGGCGCAGGCTCGATGGAAGAAAAGAAACGTCAGGGTTATTTCTAATTAGGGTGTCTGAACATGTCGCATCAATCTGAATTGATCAGCGAGGACATCCTCGCCTATCTGGGCCAGCACGAACGCAAGGAAATGCTGCGTTTCCTGACCTGTGGCAACGTCGACGACGGCAAGAGCACGTTGATCGGGCGGCTGCTGCACGATTCCAAGATGATCTACGAAGATCACCTGGAAGCCATCACCCGTGATTCAAAAAAATCCGGCACCACCGGCGACGAAGTCGATCTGGCGCTGCTGGTTGACGGCCTGCAGGCCGAGCGGGAGCAGGGCATCACCATCGATGTCGCTTACCGCTACTTCTCCACCGCCAAGCGCAAATTCATCATCGCCGACACCCCCGGCCATGAGCAGTACACCCGCAACATGGCCACCGGTGCGTCTACCTGTGACCTGGCGATCATTCTGGTCGACGCCCGCTACGGCGTGCAGACCCAGACCAAACGCCACAGCTACATCGCCTCGTTGCTGGGCATCAAGCACATCGTGGTCGCCATCAACAAGATGGACCTCAACGGCTTCGACGAGAACATCTTTGAGCAGATCAAGGCCGATTACCTGGCGTTCGCCGACCGCATTGCGCTGAAGCCGACCACGATGGAATTCGTGCCGATGTCAGCCCTCAAGGGCGACAACGTGGTCAACCGGAGCGAGCGTTCGCCGTGGTACACCGGCAAGTCGCTGATGGAAATTCTCGAAACCGTCGAGATCGCCAACGACCGCAATTTCACCGACCTGCGTTTCCCGGTGCAGTACGTCAACCGTCCGAACCTGAACTTCCGCGGTTTCGCCGGCACCCTGGCGAGCGGCATCGTGCACAAGGGCGACGAAGTCGTTGTGCTGCCGTCCGGCAAGAGCAGCCGCGTGAAATCCATCGTCACTTTCGAAGGCGAGCTGGAGCATGCGGGGCCGGGTCAGGCAGTGACGCTGACCATGGAAGACGAGATCGACATCTCCCGTGGCGACCTGTTGGTGCATGCCGACAACGTCCCGCAAGTGGCCGACGCCTTCGACGCCATGCTGGTGTGGATGGCCGAAGAGCCGATGCTGCCGGGCAAGAAATACGACATCAAGCGCGCCACGTCCTACGTACCGGGTTCGATTGCCAGCATCACCCATCGTGTGGACGTGAACACGCTGGAAGAAGGCCCTGCCAGCTCGCTGCAGCTGAATGAAATCGGCCGCGTGAAGATCGCACTGGACGCGCCGATCGCCCTCGACGGCTACGACAGCAACCGCACGACGGGCGCGTTCATCGTCATCGACCGTTTGACCAACGGGACTGTTGCGGCCGGCATGATCATCGCCAAACCCGTGGTTGCGGGTGGCGGGAGTCATCACGGCGCGCTGGCCCATGTGTCGGCAGAAGAGCGCGCTCAGCGCTTCGGCCAGAAGCCGGCGACCGTGCTGTTCAGCGGTTTGTCGGGTGCGGGCAAGAGCACGCTGGCGTATGCCGTGGAGCGCAAGCTGTTCGACATGGGCCGTGCGGTGTTCGTCCTTGATGGCCAGAACCTGCGTCACGACCTCAACAAGGGCTTGCCGCAGGATCGCGCCGGTCGCACCGAGAACTGGCGTCGTGCCGCCCACGTTGCGCGTCAGTTCAACGAAGCGGGCCTGCTGACCCTCGCAGCGTTCGTCGCGCCGGACGCGGGCGGTCGGCAGAATGCCAAGGCGCTGATCGGCGATGATCGACTGATCACCGTGTACGTTCAGGCGTCGCCGCAGGCCTGTCGTGAGCGTGATCCGCAAGGGCTCTACGCCGCCGACAAGGACAACATCCCGGGTGAATCCTTCCCGTATGACGTCCCGCTGGACGCCGACCTGGTCATCGACACGCAGTCGCTGAACGTCGAAGAAAGCGTCAAGCAGGTGCTGGACCTGCTGCGGACCCGCGGCGTGATCTAAGCGCCGGTCGCCGAACAAGAAACCCGCCAGTGATGGCGGGTTTTTTGTTTCTCTTGCCATTGCGGATCGGGATCAATCCGCCGCCCACAAAAAAGCCCGCCCCTGATCACCCCAGGGGCGGGCTTTTTGCGAAACGTGTGTTCTTACTTCTTCAAACCGTAATGCTCATCCAGCATGCCGGGGGAGTCTGGCGACTTGGGCGCGTAGTCCTTCGGTGGTTCAGCAGCCGTGCGCGGCGGCGTCAGGCGATCGCGGTGCGGATGGAGCGCCTCCGGATGCAGCGCGGCCAGCAGGCGTTGACGGGTGATGTCGTCGGTCGCCAGGCGGTTAGCGCCTTCGGCCAGATGCTCCTGAACATCGTGGTAGCTCTGCGACAGCTTCTGCACCAGATTGGCGGTGCTGTTGAAGTGAGTGATCACTTCGTTCTGATAGGTATCGAAACGCTCCTGAACGTCATCCAGCTGGCGCTGAGTCCCGTTAGGCACGGCATTGGGCAGCGCGCGCGCCACGAAGAAACCGATGATCACACCGACCACCAGGGCGATGGTCGGCAGCAACCAAACTAAGAGCGAGTAATCCACGAGTCCTTCCTCTATAAACGGCTTTGCTTTACGTTAACGGCTCGAACCTGCGCTGTATAGCGGCGACGCGTCGCCAGCCTGCCAGCCACAGACAATCAGCTAGACGAGTCGACCCAATTGAAGGTCACGGAGTTCATTCTTGCTCATGCGTGAGACCCCTGTATTCATCGATGGCCCGGTGGGCCAACTCGAAGCGTTGTACCTTGATCTGGACGAGCCCAAGGGCATCGCGCTGATATGCCATCCTAACCCGGTTCAGGGCGGCACCATGCTCAATAAAGTGATCTCGACCCTGCAGCGCACCGCGCGTGATGCTGGTCTGATTACGCTGCGCTTCAACTATCGCGGCGTCGGCGCCAGCGCTGGCAGCTCGGACATGGGCGAAGGCGAAGTCGACGATGCACAGGCTGCCGCAAAGTGGCTGCGGGATAAACATCCCGATCTGCCCATGACGTTGTTCGGCTTCTCCTTCGGCGGTTTCGTGGCGGCTACCTTGGGCGGGCGTCTTGAGGCTGAAGGCGAAACCCTGAAGCATGTGTTCATGGTCGCACCCGCCGTAATGCGGATTGCCAACGTAGAGGCGTTGCCGCAGAAGGGCGCGCTGACGCTGATTCAGCCGGAAACCGACGAAGTCGTTGACCCACAACTCGTGTACGCATGGTCTGACACGCTTCAGCGTCCCCATGAGCTGCTGAAAGTGGCAGAATGCGGGCACTTTTTTCACGGCAAGCTGACTGATCTCAAGGATCTGATTCTGCCGCGCCTTTCGAATTGATCGCAGCACCCAAATAAGCGACTAGCCATGACCACTCGTATCCTGACCGGTATCACCACCACCGGCACGCCGCACCTGGGCAACTACGCCGGCGCCATCCGCCCGGCCATCGTTGCCAGCCGCCAGAGCGACGCTGACTCTTTCTACTTTCTGGCCGACTACCACGCGCTGATCAAATGCGATGACCCGCTGCGCATTCAGCGCTCGCGTCTGGAAATCGCCGCGACCTGGCTCGCGGCAGGGCTGGACGTCGAGCGCGTCACGTTCTATCGCCAGTCCGACATTCCGGAAATTCCCGAGCTGACCTGGCTGCTCACCTGCGTTGCCGGCAAGGGCCTGCTCAATCGCGCCCACGCCTACAAAGCCTCGGTGGACAAGAACGTCGAAGCCGGTGAAGACCCGGACGCTGGCATCACCATGGGCCTGTTCAGCTACCCGGTGTTGATGGCCGCCGACATCCTGATGTTCAACGCCCATCAAGTGCCTGTCGGTCGCGATCAGATCCAGCACGTCGAAATGGCGCGCGATATCGGTCAGCGCTTCAATCACCTGTTCGGCAACGGCAAAGAATTCTTCGTGATGCCGGAAGCGCTGATCGAGGAAAGCGTCGCGACACTCCCTGGCCTGGACGGCCGCAAGATGTCGAAGAGCTACGACAACACCGTGCCGCTGTTCACCAGCGCCAAAGACATGAAGGAAGCAATATCCCGCATCGTCACGGACTCTCGTCTGCCGGGCGAGGCCAAGGATCCGGACAATTCGCATCTGTTCACGCTGTACCAGGCATTTGCTACCAAGGAACAGGGCGACGAGTTCCGCGCCGACCTGCTCCAGGGGTTGGGTTGGGGCGATGCCAAGCAACGCCTGTTCCAGTTGCTGGACGCGGAGCTGGGCGAGGCACGGGAGAATTACCATCGCCTGATCGAGCGGCCAACCGACCTGGAAGACATTCTGCAAGCGGGCGCCGAGAAGGCCCGTCGTGTGGCCACGCCGTTTCTGGGCGAGCTGCGTGAAGCGGTTGGCCTGCGTTCATTCCGTACCGCTGCGCAAACCGTCACGGCGACCAAGAAGAAGGCCAGCAAAGGCCCTCGCTTCATCAGTTTCCGCGAAGACGACGGCAGCTTCCGCTTCCGCCTGCTGGCGGCCGACGGCGAGCAACTGCTGCTGTCGCGCAGTTTCACAGACGGCAAGGCGGCCGGCGCCGTGACCAAACAGCTGCAGCAGGGCGGTGAGCTGGACATTCGGCCCGAAGGCGATGCCTTTACCCTGTGGCTGAGTGATGCCTGTGTCGCCGACAGCCCGGCGTTCGCCGATGCCGCCGCCCGCGACGCCGCGATCGAGAGCCTGAAACTGGCGCTCGCGCCACAACAGGATTAATTGCCATTCCAATGGGCCATCGCTACAGTGACGGCCCGTTTTTGCTCCCTTGCAAGCGACTATGACCCCTCTAGAACGATACCAAGCTGACCTGAAGCGTCCGGACTTTTTCCACGACGCCGCGCAAGAGAATGCGGTGCGCCATCTGCAGCGTCTGTACGACGATCTGGTCGCCGCCCATGACCGCAAGCCGGGATTGCTGGGCAAGCTGTTCGGCAAGAAAGAGGCCCCGATTGTGAAGGGGCTGTATTTCTGGGGCGGTGTGGGCCGGGGCAAGACCTACCTGGTCGACACATTCTTCGAAGCGCTGCCGTTTGAAGACAAGACGCGCACGCACTTCCACCGCTTCATGAAGCGTGTGCACGAGGAGATGAAAAACCTCAAGGGCGAGAAGAACCCGCTGACCCTGATTGCCAAGCAATTCTCTGAAGAAGCGCGGGTGATCTGTTTCGACGAATTCTTCGTATCGGACATTACCGACGCGATGATCCTCGGCACGCTGATGGAAGAGCTGTTCAAGAACGGTGTGACCCTGGTCGCGACGTCGAACATCGTTCCCGACGGCCTCTACAAGGACGGTCTGCAGCGTGCGCGTTTCCTGCCGGCGATTGCGCTGATCAAGCAGAACACCGAGATCGTCAACGTCGACAGCGGCGTCGACTATCGACTGCGCCATCTGGAGCAAGCCGAGCTGTTCCACTTCCCGCTGAACGAAGCGGCGGAGGAGAGCCTGCGCAAAAGCTTCCGCGCGCTGACTCCTGAATGCACCAAGGCCATCGAGAACGATGTGCTGATCATCGAGAATCGGCAGATAAAGGCGATCCGTACCTGCGACGACGTGGCGTGGTTCGACTTCCGTGAGCTGTGCGACGGGCCGCGTAGCCAGAACGACTACATCGAACTCGGCAAGATCTTCCATGCGGTGCTGCTCAGCGGCGTCGAGCAGATGAGCGTGACCACCGACGACATCGCGCGCCGGTTCATCAACATGGTCGACGAGTTCTATGACCGCAACGTCAAGTTGATCATCTCGGCGGAAGTCGAATTGAAAGACCTGTACACCGGCGGCCGCCTGAACTTCGAATTCCAGCGCACGCTCAGCCGGTTACTGGAAATGCAGTCCCACGAATTCCTGTCGCGGGCGCATAAGCCCTAGGTGGCAGCTGCAAGCTTCTAGCGGTAAGCCGCAAGTGGTCACACCGCCACTTGCCGCTTGAAGCTGCTTTCAGGCCGCCTGCTGAAACTGCTGCCGGTATTGGTTCGGTGACAGGTCGGTGTGTTGGCGGAACAGGCGCGCGAAGAAGCTGGCGTCGTCGTAGCCCACTTCATAGCTGATGGTCTTGATGCTCTTTCGTGAGCCTGACAGCAAGCCCTTTGCGGTTTCGATGCGCAGCCGTTGCAGATAATGCAGTGGCTTGTCGCCCGTTGCCGTCTGGAAGCGGCGCATGAAGTTGCGGATGCTCATGCCGTGCTCCCGGGCCACATCCTCGAAACGGAATTTGTCGGCGAAGTGCTCTTCAAGCCAGTGCTGAATCTGCAGGATGATCACGTCCTGGTGCAGCTTCTGCCCGCCAAAACCAATCCGTCCCGGTGCGTAGCTGCGCTGCACTTCATAGAGAATGTCGCGGGCGACGGTCTGCGCGACATGGGCGCCGCAGAAGCGCTCGATCAGGTAGATGTACAGATCACACGCTGAAATCGTGCCGCCTGCGCAATACAGGTTATCGGCGTCGGTGAGGTGCTTTTCCTGATTCAGCAGCACGTTCGGAAAGCGCTCGGCGAATTCGTTGAAGAACCGCCAGTAGGTGGTCGCTTCCTTGCCGTCGAGCAATCCAGCGTCTCCCAGCCAGAATACGCCGCTGGCTTCACCGCAGAGCACGGCGCCCCGTGCATGCTGCTCACGCAGCCACGGCAGGATTTGCGGATAGCGCTCGCGCAGGGTGTCGAAGTCTTCGACAAAGGCGGGAAGGATGATGATGTCGCTGTGTTCAAGCACGCCGTCTACAGGGATCACGACGTCGCTGAAACTGCGGACTTCCTTGCCGTCCGGGCTGACCAGTCGGGTTTCAAACGCCGGCTTGAAGCCCTGTCCCAACTGCTTGCCGTAGCGCAGGCTGGCGAGGTGAAAGAAGTCTTTGGCTTGCATGAGCGTGGAGGCAAAAATTCCATCGATCGCAAGAATGCTGACACGCCGCAACGGCGCGTTTGGTTGGATAGACATAGTCTTTTGTTCTTATATGGGAAAGTGGTCAAGCAACGGCGTGATCGTCTTATTTTTTGTCGGATGTGTCCAGTGTCGCCGTCAACCGGCTGCGCCTACGCTCTGCTGACGTTTTGTCCGACAATCCTTCGCATCAGGTGCAGCCATGCTTCCCAGAACACTCTTCAGCTCGGAGCACGAGCTTTTCCGAAATAGCGTGCGCAAGTTCTTCGAACAGCACGCTGCGCCCTTTCATGCCCAGTGGGAGAAGCAGGGCCACATCGACCGCACGCTGTGGAACCGGGCGGGGGAGCAGGGCATGTTGTGTTCGCATTTGCCGGAAGAGTACGGCGGCATGGGCGCGGACTTTCTCTACACCACGGTGGTGATCGAAGAAATTTCCCGCCTCGGCCTGACCGGCATCGGCTTCTCCCTGCATTCGGACATCGTCGCGCCGTACATCCTGCATTACGGAAGCGAGGCGCTGAAGCTCAACTATTTGCCCAAGCTGGTTTCGGGGGAGCTGGTCACTGCCATCGCGATGACCGAGCCTGGCGCGGGTTCCGACCTGCAAGGGGTCAAGACCACTGCGGTGCTGGATGGCGACGAGTACGTTATTAATGGTTCGAAGACGTTTATCACCAATGGCTTTCTCGCCGATCTGGTGATCGTGGTCGCGAAGACCGACCCCAAGGCAGGCGCGAAGGGCACCAGTCTGTTTGTCGTGGAAGCAGGCACGCCCGGTTTTGCGAAGGGCAAGCGACTGGAGAAGGTCGGCATGAAGGCGCAGGACACGTCGGAATTATTCTTCCAGGACGTGAGAGTGCCCAAGGAGAACCTGCTCGGTCAGGCGGGGATGGGTTTTGCGTATCTGATGCAGGAACTGCCCCAGGAGCGTCTGACGGTCGCCATCGGGGCCATTGCTTCCGCCGAAGCGGCCTTGCAGTGGACGCTCGATTACACGCGTGAGCGCAAGGCGTTTGGAAAGGCCATCATCGACTTCCAGAACACCCGCTTCAAACTGGCCGAAATCGCCACCGAAGTTCAGATTGGTCGTACGTTCATCGATCGGTGCCTGGAGTTGCATCTGGAAGGCAAGCTGGATGTGCCGACGGCAGCCATGGCGAAATACTGGTCAACCGACCTGCAGTGCAAGGTGCTGGATGAATGCGTGCAGCTGCATGGCGGCTACGGCTTCATGTGGGAGTACCCCATTGCCCGGGCGTGGGCCGATGCGCGGGTGCAGCGGATTTATGCCGGGACCAACGAAATCATGAAAGAGATCATCGCCCGGTCTCTGTAATCCTGTGCGGAACCGCAGAGGGGCCGTGTAAAGACCCTCTGCGGTTCCACAGTCAATCAGCGATCACGCAATCACCGATCAAGGCGCAGGATTCGGTTGATCCTTGTGAATCGCGTCAATGCCCGCCAGTACTTCATCCGACAGCACCAGTTCCGCGCTCGCCAGGTTGCTTTCCAGCTGCTCCAGCGTCGTTGCACCGATGATGTTGCTGGTGACGAAGCTGCGCCCGGTCACGAACGCCAGGGCCATTTGAGCCGGATCAAGACCGTGCTCGCGAGCCAGCGCAACATAACGCGCGCAGGCCGCTTCCGATTGCGGATTGAAATAGCGCGTGAAGCGGCTGTACAGGCTCAGACGGCCCTTGGCAGGACGGGCGCCGTCGGCGTATTTGCCAGACAACATCCCGAAGGCCATGGGCGAATAGGCCAGCAGGCCGCATTGCTCGCGAATCGCCACTTCCGCCAGACCCACCTCGAAGCTGCGGTTGAGCAGGTTGTAGGGGTTCTGAATCGACACCGGGCGCGTCAGACCATGGGCGTCGGACTCAGCAAGAAACTTCATGGTGCCCCACGGCGTTTCGTTGGACAGACCGACGTGGCGGATCTTGCCGGCCTTGACCTGCTCGTCCAGCGCTTCAAGCACTTCCAGCAGCGGGGTGAAGTGCTCCTCGCTGTGGTTGTAACCGAGCTTGCCGAAGAAGTTGGTGCTGCGCTCAGGCCAGTGCAATTGATACAGATCGAGGTAGTCGGTCTGCAAGCGTTTCAGGCTCGCATCCAGCGCTGCGACGATGTGATCGCGGTTGAATTTCAGCTGGCCGTCACGAATGTAATCAATGCCGTTGCCGGGACCGGCTATCTTGCTGGCGAGGATCCAGTCAGCGCGGTCGCCGCTCTGCTTGAACCAGTTGCCGATGATGGTCTCGGTGCTGGCGTAGGTTTCTTTCTTCGGCGGGACCGGATACATCTCCGCGGTGTCGATGAAATTGATGCCAGCGGCCTTGGCCCGTTCGATCTGCGTGAAGGCCTCGGACTGGCTGTTCTGCTCGCCCCAAGTCATGGTGCCGAGGCAGATTGCGCTGACATTGAGGTCGGTTCTGCCCAGTTGGCGGTAGTCCATTTGGCTCTCCTGTTTAAAAGAGCCATAAAAGCAGGTTGAAATTTTTTTCGCAATCTGCATAATTCCGCTCCTCTTTGTCGCTGGAGTGATGCCCCGCGCCAAAAGAAACCGCTGCGATCGAACGCGCTGACCCGAGCCCCCTATAGCGTTCGTGCCCGGCGGCCTTTGACTTGTCAAAGACCGTACTAATGAGTATGCTCCGCCGTCTATTTTTCAGGGCGGCCTTTGAGGCTATAAAGAATGAAAACTTTTACCGCTAAACCGGAAACAGTAAAGCGCGACTGGTTCGTCGTCGACGCTGCTGGTCAGACCCTGGGTCGTCTGGCCACTGAAATCGCGAGCCGTCTGCGTGGCAAGCACAAGCCGGAATACACTCCGCACGTTGACACTGGCGACTACATCGTCGTGATCAATGCCGAGCAGATCCGTGTGACCGGTGCCAAGACCACCGACAAGATCTACTACTCTCACTCCGGTTTCCCGGGCGGGATCAAGTCGATCAACTTTGAAAAGCTGATCGCCAAAGCTCCTGAGCGCGTGATCGAGACCGCGGTCAAAGGCATGCTGCCTAAGAACCCGCTGGGTCGCGACATGTATCGTAAGCTGAAAGTCTATGCGGGCGCTGCACACCCTCATACTGCTCAGCAGCCCCAAGAACTGAAGTTTTAACGGAATAGTTCATTATGTCGGCGACTCAAAATTACGGCACTGGCCGTCGCAAGACCGCAACCGCTCGCGTTTTCCTGCGTCCGGGCACCGGTAACATCTCCATCAACAACCGTTCCCTGGACTCGTTCTTCGGTCGCGAAACTGCCCGCATGGTAGTTCGTCAGCCGCTGGAACTGACTCAGACTGTCGAGAAATTCGACATCTACGTCACTGTCATCGGCGGTGGTGTGAGTGGTCAAGCTGGCGCAATCCGCCACGGTATCACCCGCGCTCTGATGCAGTACGACGAAACCCTGCGCGGTGCTCTGCGCAAAGCAGGCTTCGTCACTCGCGATGCTCGCGAAGTTGAACGTAAGAAAGTCGGTCTGCGTAAAGCGCGTAAGCGTCCGCAGTACTCGAAGCGTTAATTCGCTTCCGTTCAAAAAGAACGCTCAGTTTCTATACGAAGCTGGGCGTTTTTTTATGGCTGTCTTTTATTGATTCCGAGGGCCTGGTCAAGGAGATCTCGGATGCTGACGGGAGAGGGCGCCATGGGCAATGACGGCGTAAACACGGGCCGGCGTCGCTTCCTTGTGACGGCCACGTCTGTGGTGGGCGCAGCAGGGGCGGTCGGCGCCGCCGTGCCGTTCGTGGGCTCATGGTTCCCGAGCGCCAAGGCCAGGGCTGCGGGAGCGCCTGTCAAAGTCAACATCAGCAAGATCGAGCCCGGCCAGCAGATGATCGCCGAATGGCGCGGGCAGCCGGTGTTCGTTGTCCGTCGTACGCCCGAGATCCTTTCCCGTCTGGGCCAGCTTACCGGCAAGCTCTCCGACCCCGAGTCAAAGGCCTCCACCCAGCCTGGCTACGTCGATCCGGTGGTGCGTTCCATCCGGCCGGAAATCCTGCTGTTGGTCGGCATCTGTACCCATCTCGGCTGCTCACCGACGTTTCGCCCCGAAGTCGCCCCCGCTGACTTGGGCAAGGACTGGGTCGGCGGATATTTCTGTCCCTGCCACGGCTCCCGTTACGATTTGGCCGGACGCGTGTACAAGGCGCAGCCTGCACCGCTGAATCTGCCAGTGCCGCCGCATTCCTACGAGTCGGACTCAATCATCGTCATTGGCGTGGATCAGGAGGAAGCGTGATGAGCAGGCTCATGGACTGGATCAATGCGCGCTTGCCGGTGACCTCAATGTGGGAAAGCCACCTCAGCAAGTACTACGTGCCCAGAAACCTGAATTTTTTCTATATATTCGGCGCGCTGGCATTGCTGGTGCTGGTCAACCAGATCCTCACGGGCATCTGGCTGACGATGAATTACACGCCCACGGCAGAGGGCGCCTTTGCCTCGGTCGAGTCCATCATGCGCGACGTCGAATACGGCTCGATCCTGCGGTTGTTGCATTCGACCGGCGCGTCAGCGTTCTTCATCGTCATCTACCTGCACATGTTTCGCGGCCTGCTGTACGGCTCTTATCAGAAGCCGCGGGAGTTGGTCTGGATCTTCGGCATGCTGATTTATCTGGCGCTGATGGCCGAGGCGTTCACAGGCTACCTCCTGCCGTGGGGGCAGATGTCGTACTGGGGGGCGCAGGTGATCATTTCCCTGTTCGGCGCCATTCCGTTGATCGGCAACGACCTCGCACAGTGGATCCGCGGTGATTACCTGGTCTCCGGGATCACCCTCAACCGCTTCTTCGCGCTGCACGTCGTGGCGCTGCCAATCGTGATCCTCGGGCTTGTGGTGCTGCATATTCTGGCGCTGCATGAAGTGGGCTCGAATAACCCCGACGGCGTCGACATCAACAAGTACAAGGACGAGAACGGCAACCCGCTGGACGGCATTCCCTTCCACCCGTACTACACGGTCAAGGATCTGCTCGGCGTCGTGGTGTTTCTGTTCATCTTCTGCTCGGTGGTGTTTTTCTTCCCGGAGATGGGGGGCTACTTTCTCGAGCAGCCCAACTTCGAGCCAGCGAACCCACTCAAGACCCCGGAGCACATTGCGCCGGTCTGGTATTTCACGCCGTTCTACGCGATCTTGCGCGCCATCCCGGACAAGCTTCTCGGCGTCATGGCCATGGGCGCGGCCATCGCGGTGCTGTTCGTGCTGCCGTGGCTTGACCGCAGCCCGGTCAAATCGATGCGCTACAAGGGCTGGCCGAGCCGCGCGGGGCTAACGGTGTTTTGCGTGTGCTTCGTGACGCTCGGGGTGCTGGGCGTTCTTCCGCCGAGCCCCGGGCGCGCATTGCTGTCACAAGTCTGCACCTTCACGTATTTCGCCAACTTCATCCTGATGCCGTTCTACACGCGCATGGAGCGGACGAAGCCGGTACCGGACAGGGTGACCGGCTGATGAAAACCCTGCTCGTTGTCTTGCTCATGGCGCTGTTGCCGGCGCTGTCGTTCGCGGATGAGCATGGCGCGGGCCTTGAGAGCGTTGATATCGATGTGTCCGACAAGTCCGCCCTGCAGGATGGCGCGCGGACGTTCGTTGATTACTGCATGGGTTGCCACAGCGCCAAATTCCAGCGCTATGAACGCGTCGCGGACGATTTGGGCATTTCCCACGAGCGCATGCTGGAAAAGCTGGCACCTGCCGGAGCGAAGATCGGCGATCACATGACCATCGGCATGCAGCCGGCGGATGCGAAAACCTGGTTTGGCGCAGCACCGCCCGATCTGACCCTTGTCGCCCGCGTTCGCGGAACTGACTGGCTCTATGGCTATCTGCGTTCGTTCTACGAGGACCCGACGCGGCCCTGGGGCGTGAATAACACCGTTTTCCCCGGCGTGGCCATGCCCAACGTGCTGGAAGGGCTTCAGGGGCGTCAGAGGCTCGCCTGCAAGGAGGTTCAGCGCGTCGAGGATGGGGGAAAACACACCGACACGCCCCTGAATCACGAAGCCTGCGATCAGCTGATCATCGTGCCCAACACTGGCACGTTGACCGAAGCGCAGTTCGACGAGAAGGTGAAGAACCTCGTCACCTTCCTCGCTTACTCGGCCAATCCGGACAAGCTTCAGCACCGGCGCATCGGCACCTACGTGCTGCTTTACCTCGCCGTGTTGTTCATCCTGGCCTGGCTGCTCAAGCGGGAATTCTGGAAAGACATCCGTTGAGCAGGCGTCTGATTCGCGTGTCTCGGCCACCTGCTGCTGCGCTGTTTCAGGTAATGGAGGCAGAGCGGGTATAGTGGCGGGCTGAAGATTGCAGAATCTACCTTGAGTAAATGAGCTATCTTGTCGCCCGCGTTGAACACCCGAACATCGTGGACGTCGCCGAAAGCGCCCTCGCGGCGCATCCGTATTTCTGCTTTTTGAATATCTACAAGCGAGGAGGACCGCCATGGGCGTGACCAATCGGTTGGCCTGTTACTCCGACCCCGCCGACCACTATTCCCATCGCGTGCGCATTGTGCTCGCCGAGAAAGGTGTCAGCGCCGAGATCATTGAAGTTGTCGAGGGCCGTCATCCGCCCAAATTGATCGAGGTGAATCCGTACGGCAGCGTGCCGACCCTGGTTGATCGTGACCTGGCGTTGTACGAGTCGACGGTGGTAATGGAATACCTGGACGAGCGTTATCCCCATCCGCCGCTACTCCCGGTCTATCCGGTGGCGCGTGCCAACAGCCGCTTGCTGATCCACAGGATTCAGCGCGACTGGTGCGGTCTGGTGGATCTGATTCTGGACCCGCGCAGCAAAGAAGCCGCACGTGTTCAGGCGCGCAAGGAGCTGCGCGAAAGTCTGACCGGCGTATCGCCGTTGTTCGCGGATAAGCCTTTTTTCCTGAGCGACGAGCAAAGTCTGGTCGACTGCTGTCTATTGCCCATACTCTGGCGCCTGCCGATTCTGGGTATCGAATTGCCGCGGCCCGCCAAGCCGCTGCTTGACTACATGGAGCGCCAATTTGCGCGTGAGGCATTTCAGGCAAGTCTGTCTGGTGTCGAACGCGACATGCGCTAAGGCCTTAGGAGCCGTTTGATGAACTCCAGTCGCCCTTATCTGATCCGCGCGCTGTATGAGTGGATCGTCGATAACGATTGCACACCGCACGTACTCGTCAATGCCGATTACCCAGCGGTGCAAGTCCCGCAAGGCTTCGCCAATGACGGGCAGATCGTTCTGAACATCTCGCCAAGCGCCGTGCGCCATTTGCACATGGACAACGACGCGGTGAGTTTCGAAGGCCGCTTCGGCGGCGTTCCCCACAGCCTGTACGTGCCGATTGCCGCGATCATGGGCATTTATGCCCGCGAGAACGGGCAGGGCATGGTCTTCGACCTGGAGCCTGCTGTGGATGAAGACGAAGATCTGGACGTCGAAGACGACATGCCGCCACCGAACGACGAGCCACCACGCCCTACGGGCCGGCCGAGTCTGAAAGTGGTCAAGTAAGTCGCTTCTGCAGCAACGAAAAAGGCGATCCCGAGGGATCGCCTTTTTTGTGTGTGCCGATTGGCGGTTGCCCATCCAAGCCTGGTTCAGGTTCGCTGAATCGTGTATGTCACTTTGCGCTTTCCGTAGATTTCAATTTTGATGACCTCGTTGCTGACGCTGGCAGCTTCAGCAACTTTGATGAGCTTAGTCATGCTGTTGATCGCGCTCGTCTTCGACCGATATTTAAACCGTTCAATTTCGGCCACCGAGCACGCCCGATATGCAGTTCGGATCACGCCGCTTTTCTCTAGCAGATCAATTTTCTCTGGCGAAATCCATGAAATCAGCTCGACAATTTTGTCGATTTTTTCATGTAAATGAGCCACTGCTTGCTGCTCGTCCGTAACGCCGAAGCGCTTCCAGGCCGGCTCATGGTGGAACACTCGGTTACGAAAGTTGCGAACAAGCGAAACGCGGTTTTTGCACACCTGAAGCATGCTCGCACTCGTAGGCCATGTGCCTCTAAACACTTGTCCCAGATTCTTCGGCCAAATGAGATTGTTGCCCATGAATTCATTATCAAGGACGAATTCCCACGTGGAAAAATCGGCTTGTGAAACGATCTCTTGGTGATCGGGAGCGCCACCGCTGCCCGGTCGTTTCCCTTTTTCCCTTCTGGCGATCTTGAAGGCTGACTGGAAATTATTGGTCAAATATTCAACAGGCTGCGGAGTTTTTACGACTCCTGCGGTATAGCTTCTGTAGCGAAGTTTGCCTTTTTTCCACCAGAATTTACCGATGTCAGCCGTGAGCGCAGAGTCAATCGCATTCCTCAGCGTGACTTCAGCTGCACTGAGTAGGGGGTAGAGGGAAGCGCAGACATGGGAATTCCATAGGTAAGCGCCAACCAGCTCTACGTCATTGCTAACGGAGAAAACTTTGGCGTAGCTGGAGATTCGGTGAGAGCTGATGATTTGATCAATCAGCACGGGTCTGTACTGGACGGTGTGCGGCATGCTCGGCTTCCTTTCAGCGAGGCGCCTGTAAGAATGTGGGTTGACATAGATGTCACCCACCCATAGCATCACTCCCTAGGTTGGCAATGAGCTCCAATGGGCGAAAGCTTAAGACTTTTTGCAAAGACCACGAAACACCCACCCCGGCCTCGAGTCGGGGTTTTTGTTTCTGGAGATTTGCCAGCTCGCGTCTGCGCCGGTTCTATTTGCTTGCCATCCGGGTGAGTAGCGAACGCGTCTGGAGGCTGAGGCGGCTCCGACAGTCTGCCAGGGCTACCATCGATGTAGCCCCACTTCTCGTTAAATGCTGCTGGCACTCGGACCAAAAGCGCTGCAATAAAAAGCCCCCACGTGGAGGGCTTAAAAACCTTCGGCAAATCTGCCACACCGTCAGTCAATGTACTCAAACAGCTTCACGATCTTCTGCACGCCGCCGACGCCTTGCACCAGGTTGGTGGCGCGGGTGGCTTCGGCCTGGGTCAGCAGGCCCAGCAGGTAAACGATGCCGTTTTCAGTCACGACCTTGATGCGCGAGCCCGGGATGGCGCTGTCGGTGAGCATCTCGGTTTTGATCTTGCTCGTCAGCCAGGCGTCATTGCTGCGCGCCAGCATCGAGGACGGGCCGGTGACCTGCAGCTCGTTGTTGACCTTCTTGACCTTCTGCACCTGGCTGGCGGTTTGCTCCGCCAGTTGCTTGAGGTCGGCGCGCGGGGTCTGGCCGGCCAGCAGGACGATGCCGTTGAAGCTGGTCACGACGATGTGCGACGCGTTGTCCAGATCAGGGCTGGCCTTGGCGATGTTGACCGCGACCTTGGTCTCGATCAGCGAGTCGTCGATCTTGCTGCCGAAGGTGCGTGTACCGCGATCGTCATCGATCGGCGCTTCACGGCTAGCGTTGATCACCGAGCTGCATCCGCTGATGCCCAGGCAGAGCGTCAGGGCCAGCAGGCTAAGACGTTTGGATATCATTCTTCACTCCCGAACAGTTGGCTGTCGATCAAGTCGCAAAGGCAGTGGATCGCCAGCAGGTGGACTTCCTGAATACGTGCGGTGACTTTCGCCGGGACGCGGATTTCAACGTCCTCCGGCAACAGCAACGACGCAACGTCGCCGCCATCGCGACCAGTCAAGGCTACGACAATCATTTCACGATCATGTGCGGCCTGGATGGCCTGAATAATGTTCGCCGAATTGCCGCTGGTGGAAATCGCCAGCAGCACATCGCCCGGCTGACCCAGCGCACGAATCTGTTTGGAAAAGATTTCGTTGTAGCTGTAGTCGTTGGCGATGGAGGTGATGGTGGAGGTGTCAGTGGTCAGCGCTATGGCGGGCAGGCTCGGTCGCTCGCGTTCGAAACGGTTGAGCAGCTCCGAGGAAAAGTGCTGGGCATCGCCAGCCGAACCGCCATTACCGCAGGCGAGCATCTTGCCCTCGTTGAGCAGGGCGTTGACCATCACTTGGCTGGCTTGCTCGATGTGGGGTGCAACAACATCCATCGCCTGTTGCTTGGTGTCGATGCTGGCCTGAAAAAGCTGGCGAATTCGGGATTGCATGTCCATCTATGAAAACCTTAATAGGGGCGGCTGGTCGGGGCGGCGTCCGATAAGTCATCGGCGTCCCGGCACAAAACTGTGCAGCCCGCAAAGCAAAGAGCAAAAGAGCCAGTGTGGTTCGTTGGGTTGGTGCAGTAGGACCGGCTTTAGCCGGGAAGGCGGCCGATCTTACGCTGCAATCCCACGGAATCATCGCGTTTTCAGCAATCGAAAGCGTTGGTCAGCCAGTTAAGCGCGGGTGATGTGCCGGGAGCGCCATTGATCGCGACGACGTCGAAGCGGCACGGCGAATCGGCCCAGCGCACCTCGCTTTGCAGAAAGGACTGAGCTGCCAGCGTGAGCTTTTCCTGCTTGCGAAAATCGACGCTTTCCAGCGCACCACCCCAGCCGGCGTGGCGACGATACCGAACTTCGACGAATACTACTGTATCGCCGTCGAGCATGACCAGATCAAGCTCGCCGCGTTTGCATGACCAGTTGCGGGTAATCAGCCGCAACCCATGCTGTTGCAGGTGACGCAGGGCGTAGGCTTCGGCCTCGCGCCCTGCGGTTTGACGGGTCGTGCCTGAGGTCAAGGCGCGGTGTCCGGCAGGCGCTGGACCTTACCGTCTACGAACTCTGCCCATGGCAGTTGACGCTCGATGCGTTGGCCCTGGCCGATCGCCAGGCTGCCGGACAGGCCGTCGATGCGGCTCTCAGGCAGCGTTTTCAACTGGGTCAGTCGTGGCGCCAGACGATACGCGTCGATGCCCATGGCGTAGAGGCGGCCAAGGCTGCCGGAGGCTTGTGGCCATTGCGACGTCACTTGCTGGCGCAGTGGGTCGTTGGCGTTCAGCAGCCACGGGGTTTCGCAGAAGCGCACGCCGTTCAGGTCGTTGTACATCGCCGGGTCGCCGCTGTTGGTGAACAGGTGCGAAGTGGCATAGACCGGAACATCGCCAGCGTACTGGAAGACCATGGTCGGCTTGATCTGCTGAGCCTGTTGAGGCGTTGCAGCGAGGAACATGAAGTCCACATCCTGGCGACGGGAAGGCTGAGCAGCCATCTGCGTGCCAGTAGCGCCTTGCACGCGCTGGGCGCGACCTTCGCTGTTGCGCAACTGGAACAGATCGGCAACCTGTTGAGCGAGTGCGACCGGCTGGTCGATGCGCTCAGCACCCAGCAAGGTGCCGCCTTTGGCCTGCCAGCTTTGACGGAAGGCCTCCAGCACGCGATCACCCCATTCGCCCTTCGGCACCATGGCAACCGCACTGCGCTTGCCATCGGCCCAGGCACGGCGGGCCACTTCGCGGGCTTCGTCTTCCGCTGCCAGACCGAACTGGAACAGCTCGGCAGGGCCCTGGGTTCCGGAATCGCTGTAGTTCAGCGCCAGCGTGGTGATCGGCAGTTGAGGGCGAGCGCTCAGCTGTTTAACCAGTGGCTTCTCCAGCGGACCCACTACCAATTGCACGCCTGCAGCCTTGGCTTGCGCATAAAAGGCGTCCATCGAGGTCACGCGGGAACTGTCGAATACTTCGATTGCAGGTGGCTTCTCGCCGGCCTGTTGCGCTTGATAGTTCGCGGCCATGAAGCCGTCACGCAGGGCGCGTGATACCGAGGCGAGAGGACCGTCTTGCGGCAGCAGCAGCGCAATCTTGGTCAGCGGCTGGCTCTTCAGGTCACGCAGCTGCGCGAGGGCAGTCGGCAGCTGGCGCGCAGCCGGGTGTTGCGGGTTCTGCGCCTTCCAGTTGTCGATGGCCGCCTGTTGCTGTTCCAGCGTGCCGGCGCCTTTGACCGCGCGGGCCAGGCTCAGCCAGCCGCCCATGTCATCGTTGGCCGAGCTTTGCAGCTGCTCGGGTGGCAGCGCAGCAACCAGCGTCCAGATGGCGTCGTTATTGGCGTTCAGGGCGTCGCCTTGCAGCAACGGGCCCATGAACACGCGCTCGCTCGCAGCAGCGAGGGTCTGACCATCGGCTTCAAACGCTCGGGCGCGAACGGTGTGGGTGCGGGTCTGCAGGTCAACCGGCATCTCGCCCAGATGCTGCATGCTCGGGTGGTTGAGCGCCGTCAGCGCGGCTTTCGGCTGGCTGCGACCCAATGCCAGTTCGGCAGACAGGGTGTTGGCGTAGATTTGCTTGTCGGTCTTGAGCTGATCCATCTGGACCTGCTCGAGAATGCTCGCGGCGCGGCTCGGGTTGTTCTGACGCGCTGCAAGGTCGGCTGCCGTCAGTTTCAGCAACGCTGCCTGATCAGGCGATTTTGCCGCAGCGGCCTGTTCGAGCAGTTGTTCGATGCTGGCATCGGGGGAGCGAGGCAATTCGCCAAGGCTGGAGGAGGGCGAACCGGCACAGGCAGCCAGAAGGGCAGCGAGGCAGAGGGCAGAGAACAGCCGCAGGCAAGCGATCATGTGTATGTTCCTGATACTCGAGCAAATTAGCGTGGAAGTGTACCCAAGCACTGGCCGGGGCGCGACGTTGAAGGCGTTAAAGCGGCGATATTGATCGTCTCCGGGCGCGTCAGTTGACGTGAGTCGGACTGTCGCGGAGTCGCTGCCATGTTGCGGGTGTTCGAGCTGCTTTTCTGGACTCACGGGGTGCGACGTCCTGTTTTGTCGGCCGCAGCCTGTACAATGCAGGCTTTTACACAACATGAGGTGTGCGCTTTGACTGCTCCGGGTGCTTCGAATTCCACTACAGGCGCGCTTTATGTGGTGGCCACGCCGATCGGCAACCTGGATGACATCAGCGCCCGCGCCTTGAAGGTGCTGCGCGATGTTTCGCTGATTGCCGCAGAGGATACCCGCCACTCGTTACGGCTGATGCAGCACTTCGGCATTCCGACGCCATTGGCGGCCTGTCATGAGCACAACGAGCGCGAGGAGGGGAGCCGCTTCATCACGCGCCTGCTGGCCGGCGATAACGTCGCGCTGATTTCCGATGCCGGCACGCCGCTCATTTCTGACCCCGGTTATCATCTGGTGCGTCAGGCCCGGGCAGCGGGTATTCAAGTGATCCCGGTCCCGGGCGCCTGCGCCTTGATCGCGGCGCTCTCTGCGGCGGGGTTGCCCTCGGACCGCTTCATCTTCGAAGGCTTCTTGCCGGCCAAGTCGGTGGGCCGAAAGGCGCGGCTCGAACTCGTCAAGGAAGAACCGCGCACGCTTATCTTCTATGAAGCGCCCCATCGCATTCTCGAATGTCTTCAGGACATGGAAGCAGTCTTCGGTCCGGACCGTCCCGCCGTGCTGGGCCGCGAATTGACCAAAACGTTCGAAACCCTCAAGGGGCTGCCGCTGTCCGAGCTTCGTGCCTTTGTTGAGGGCGACAGTAATCAGCAGCGTGGCGAGTGCGTGGTGCTTGTGGCGGGCTGGAGTGAGCCCGAAGGCGAAGATGTGATTGGCGCCGAAGCGCGGCGGGTGCTGGATCTGCTGCTGGAGGAAATGCCCCTCAAGCGTGCCGCCACACTGGCAGCAGAGATCACCGGCGTGCGTAAGAACCTGCTCTATCAGGTGGCGCTGAATAAACAGAAAGGCGTGTGACGGGATGTCGCGGGCAGCTCTGCAAATGGCGCGAGAGCCGATTAAAGCTTGTTCTTGAGCCGCCCTCCCATTAACCTTGGCGGCGGAGAGTCGATTGGACAGTCGCTGCCTTTCATTGTTCTGCAATGAAGGGGGGAGGAAAGTCCGGGCTCCATAGGGCGGAGTGCCAGGTAACGCCTGGGGGGCGTGAGCCTACGGAAAGTGCCACAGAAAATAACCGCCTAAGCACTTCGGTGCCGGTAAGGGTGAAAAGGTGCGGTAAGAGCGCACCGCACGTCTGGCAACAGTTCGTGGCTAGGTAAACCCCACTCGGAGCAAGACCAAATAGGGTTCCAAGGCGTGGCCCGCGCTGGAACCGGGTAGGTTGCTAAAGATGTCCAGTGATGGCCATCGTAGAGGAATGACTGTCCTCGACAGAACCCGGCTTACAGATCGACTCTCCACCTCCTTTTCTTCCCCTCGTTTGTACGATTTATCCCCTTCCGTAATACCAAAAAAATCTTAAACCTCACAAATCACTTTAACTTCAGACCTCATCTGTTTGTTCATCCTCGGAAATATCCGTAGGGCCGGTCTGAAATCCGCTACATCTCCTGCGTAAGTGCTCCTAAATATCCGTCCTGTAAGGGTTTTCCTCGTGAAGTCGCCTTGACGGTGTGGTGGGCGCATTCCTATAGTGTGCGCGAGTGGCGGAAAGTGGCGTGAAGTGGGTTTTTTAGGCTCAAAAAGATAATATCTGGAGATCGCGCCTGTGTTCCGTGGTGCAAACGCAATCAATCTCGACGCAAAGGGCCGTCTCGCTATGCCGAGCCGGTACCGTGACGAGTTGGATTCGCGTAGCGCAGGACAACTGATCGTCACCATCGATACCGTCGACCCGTGCTTGTGCATCTATCCGCTTCCCGAATGGGAGCTGATTGAGGCCAAGCTGCGCGAGCTCGCCACATTCCGTGAAGAAAACCGTCGCCTGCAGCGGCTGTTGATCGGTAATGCGGTTGATCTGGAGTTGGACGGCAGCGGGCGTTTCCTGGTGCCGCCACGTTTGCGTGAATACGCCAAGCTCGATAAGCGAGTGATGCTGGTAGGCCAGCTCAACAAGTTTCAACTGTGGGATGAGGACGCCTGGAACGCACTTGCTGATGCGGACCTTGCGGCCATTCAAAAACCGGGTGCGATGCCCGATGAACTGCGTGATTTGATCCTGTGACTACGAATAGCGGCTTTACCCACATCACCGTACTGCTCGAAGAAGCCGTCGAGGCTCTCGCGGTGCGCGCCGATGGCTGCTATCTGGATGGCACATTCGGTCGTGGCGGACATAGCCGCCTTATATTGCAGAACCTGGGGCCGGAGGGTCGGCTTCTCGGATTCGATAAAGATCCCCAAGCGATTGCCACCGGGCAAACGCTGGCGGCCGAAGACGGCCGCTTTGTCATTGTGCAGCGCAGCTTTGCTGAACTGGGCGCCGAAGCTCAAGAACGCGGGTTGACGGGCAAGGTCAGCGGCATTCTGCTGGATCTCGGTGTGTCGTCGCCACAACTGGACGACCCCGAGCGCGGCTTCAGCTTCATGAACGATGGCCCCCTCGACATGCGCATGGACCCGTCCCGCGGCATCAGCGCAGCCGAGTTCGTCAACACTGCGCCCGCCGAAGAAATTGCCCGCGTATTCAAGGAATACGGCGAAGAGCGTTTCTCCCGCCGCATGGCCGGTGCTGTCGTGGCCCGCCGCGAGACTCAGCCGTTCGAGCGCACCGGCGATCTCGCCGAAGTGCTGAAAGTCGCCAACCCGGCGTGGGAAAAGGGCAAGAACCCGGCGACCCGCGCGTTCCAGGGCCTGCGCATTCACGTCAACAACGAACTGGGTGATCTGGAAGCCGGCCTTGACGCTGCGCTGGACGCCCTTGAAGTGGGCGGCCGCCTGGTGGTCATCAGCTTCCACTCGCTGGAAGATCGCATCGTCAAATTGTTCATGCGCAAGCTGGTCAAGGGCGAAGCCGACAACCTGCCGCGCAACCTGCCGATCCGTCATCAGGCCTTCGAGCCGCGTATCAAACTGATCGGCAAGGCGCAGTTCGCGTCCGATGATGAAACCCGCGCCAATCCGCGTTCGCGCAGCGCCGTCATGCGCGTCGCGGAGAAACTCCGATGAACCGCGGTTTCTTCAAGCCCCTGCCGGGCGGCAGCTTCTTCATGCTGATGCTGTTTATCGCCGTGCTGGTGTCAGCGATCGGTGTGGCGTACAGCGCGCACTGGAACCGTCAGCTGCTCAACTCCCTTTACGGTGAACTCAGCGTGCGCGACAAGGCGCAGGCCGAGTGGGGTCGCCTGATTCTTGAGCAGAGCACCTGGACTGCCCACAGCCGTATCGAGGCCCTGGCCACTGATCAGCTGAAAATGCGCATCCCGAACGCCGCCGACATCCGGATGGTGTCGCCATGATGAAACTCGAAGGTGCGCTCTACCCGTGGCGGTTTCGCGTCGTGGTCGGCCTGCTGTCGGTCATGGTCATCGCGATCTGCTACCGCATCGTCGACCTGCAAGTCATCGATCACCGTTTCCTCATTGAACAGGGCGATGCACGCAGCCTGCGCACCGTTTCGATTCCCGCCCACCGTGGTCTGATCACCGACCGCAACGGTGAGCCGCTGGCCGTCAGTACGCCGGTCACCACCATCTGGGCAAACCCGTCCGAAATGCAGGCCGACAAGACCAAATGGTTCCAGCTTGCGCAAGCATTGGGGCAGGATCCCAAGGCGTTGACGGATCGCCTCAATGAACAGGCAAGCAAAGAATTCATCTATCTGGTCCGTGGCCTGACCCCGGAGCAGGGTCAGTCGGTGCTTGATCTGAAAGTCCCGGGCGTTTACGGCAAGGAAGAATTCCGCCGTTTCTACCCTGCGGGCGATGTCACCGCGCACATGGTCGGCTTTACCGACCTCGACGATCACGGCCGTGAAGGCGTAGAGCTGGCCTACGAAGACTGGCTCGCCGGCGTCCCCGGCAAGCGGCAGGTCATCAAGGACCGGCGCGGCAGGATGATCAAAGACCTGCAAGTGAAGAAAAACGCCAAGGCCGGCAAGACCTTGGCTTTGTCTATTGATCTGCGCCTGCAATACCTGGCGACCCGCGAGCTGCGCAACGCCATTCAGGAAAACGACGCCAAGGCCGGCAGCCTGGTGATCATGGACGTGAAAACCGGCGAAGTACTGGCGATGGTCAATCAGCCGACGTACAACCCGAACAACCGTCGCACCATGGTGCCGGCGGCGATGCGTAACCGCGCGATCATCGATGTGTTCGAGCCGGGTTCGACCATGAAGCCGATCTCCATGACCGCCGCACTGGAAAGCGGCCGCTGGAAGCCGAGCGACAAGGTCGAGGTGTACCCGGGCACGTTGCAGATCGGCAAATACACCATCCGTGACGTGACCAAAACCGAAGGCCCGATCCTCGACCTGACCGGCATTCTGATCAATTCCAGTAACGTCGGCATGAGTAAAGTCGCGTTCGACGTGGGTGGCGAAGCGATTTTCCACGCCATGCAGCGTGTGGGCCTGGGCCAATACACCGGCCTCGGCTTCCCGGGCGAGCGCGTCGGCAACCTGCCGAACTACCGTGAGTGGCGCAAGGCTGAAACCGCAACGCTGTCGTACGGCTACGGCCTGTCGGTGACGGCGCTGCAGTTGGTCCACGCATACGCGGCGCTGGCCAACAACGGCAAGATCGTGCCGCTGACCATTCTCAAAACTGATAATCCAGCCGAGTCGGTTCAGGCCATTCCCGAAGCAACGGCCAAGACGGTGCAGGGCATGTTGCAGCAAGTGATCGAAGACCCGCGTGGCGTTTACCGTGCGCGCGTTCCGTCGTATCACGTGGCAGGCAAGTCCGGTACCGCGCGTAAGACATCCGTGGGCACCAAGGGCTACGCGGAAAACTCCTACCGTTCGCTGTTCGCCGGTTTCGGCCCGATGAGCAACCCGCGTTACGCGGTCGTTGTGGTCATTGATGAACCAAGCAAAGGCGGTTACTTCGGTGGTCTGGTTTCCGCGCCTGTATTCAGCAAGGTGATGTCGGGCACGCTTCGCTTGATGAACGTGCGCCCGGACAACCTCGCGCCGATTCCGCCTGAGCAACAAGCCAACGCTGTGCCCGCCGCCCCAGTCAAGGGAGGACGTGGCTGATGTCTTTGAATTTGAGCAAGCTGTTTGCGCAGTGCAACCGCGATCTGCTGATTCGCGAACTGACCCTGGACAGCCGCAAAGTGCGTCCGGGCGATCTGTTTCTGGCAATTCCGGGCCTCAAGGTTGACGGCCGTGAGCACATCACCGACGCCATCGCCCACGGCGCGGCGGCCATTGCTTACGAGGTCGGAGGCGCCAAGGTGCTGCCGATCACCGATATCCCGATGATTCCGGTCAAGGGTCTGGCAGCGCAGTTGTCCGACATTGCCGGGCGCTTTTATGGCGACCCGAGCCGCAACCTGAACCTGATCGGTGTGACTGGCACCAACGGCAAAACCAGCGTGACTCAATTGGTCGCACAGGCGTTGGACAAGCTCGGCCAGCACTGCGGCATCATCGGCACACTGGGCACTGGCTTCTATAGCGAGCTGAAAAGCGGCATCCACACCACGCCGGATCCGATCTCCGTGCAATCGACCCTTTACGATCTGAAAAGGGCCGGGGCCAAAGCGGTTGCCATGGAAGTTTCGTCCCACGGGCTGGATCAGGGCCGGGTTACTGCGTTGGCTTTCGACGTGGCAGTGATGACCAACCTGTCCCGTGACCATCTCGATTACCACGGCACCATGGAGGCTTACGCGGCTGCCAAGGCCAAGCTGTTCGCCTGGAATGACCTGCGCTGCCGTGTGGTCAATCTTGACGACGGGTTTGGTCGCCAGCTCGCCGCTGCGCCGCACCCTTCGCGCCTGATTACCTACAGCCTGGAAGACAGCAGCGCTTACCTGTTTTGCCGTGATGCGCAGTTCGATGACGACGGCGTGCGCGCGACTCTGGTTACGCCCCAGGGCAGCCATGCGTTGCGCAGTAGCCTGCTGGGCCGTTTCAACCTGAGCAACGTGCTGGCTGCGGTCGGCGCGTTGATGGGGCTTGATTACCCGCTGGATGACATTCTCAAAGTCCTGCCAACGCTGGAAGGCCCTGCGGGCCGGATGCAGCGGCTGGGCGGTGGCTCGCGTCCGCTGGTGGTGGTCGATTACGCCCACACCCCTGACGCGTTGGAAAAAGTGCTTGCCGCCTTGCGCCCACACGCAAAAGGCCAACTGACCTGCCTGTTCGGCTGCGGCGGCGATCGCGATCGCGGCAAGCGTCCGCTGATGGCGGAAGTGGTCGAGCGTCTGGCCGACAAAGTGCTGGTCACCGACGACAACCCGCGCAGCGAAGACCCGGCCCGTATTTTCGATGACATCCGTGCTGGCTTCGTCTCGGCAAACGCAGTCGATTTCGTTGCCGGGCGCGGTCAGGCGATCGCGCAGATCATCGCCCAGGCGTCCGCTGCCGATGTGATCGTGCTGGCCGGCAAGGGCCATGAGGATTACCAGGAAATCGACGGCCAGCGTCAGCCGTTCTCCGATCTGGAAGAAGCCACCAAAGCGCTCGACGCCTGGGAGGCTGCACATGCTTAAGCCGCTCTCGTTCAGTGAACTGCTGGTGCCGCTCGACGCACGTCGTGTCGGCCATGACTGCAGTTTTTCCGGTGTCAGCATCGACAGCCGCGCAATCACGCCCGGCCAATTGTTCGTGGCGCTGACCGGCCCGCGCTTCGACGGTCACGACTATCTCGATCAAGTCGCTGCCAAAGGCGCAGTCGGCGCGTTGGTTGAACGCGAGGTCCCGGGCAGTTCGCTGCCGCAGTTGATCGTCACCGACACCCGCAAAGCCCTCGCGCAACTCGGCGCGATGAACCGTAATGCCTTCATAGACAAGCCGGTCGCTGCGATCACCGGTTCCAGCGGCAAGACCACCGTGAAGGAAATGCTGGCGAGCATCCTGCGCACCCGCGGTCCTGTGCTGGCGACCCGCGGCAACCTGAACAACGAATTGGGCGTACCGTTGACGCTGCTGGAGCTCGCGCCGGAATTCGACGCCGCCGTCATCGAACTGGGTGCGTCCCGGGTGGGCGAAATCGCTTTCACGGTAAGCCTGACCAAGCCCCATGTCTGTGTCCTGACCAACGCCGGGACTGCCCATGTCGGTGAGTTCGGCGGTCCGGAAAAGATCGTCGAAGCCAAGGGCGAGATCATCGAAGGCCTGGACGCTCGCGGTATTGCGGTATTGAACCTCGACGACAAGGCATTCGACATCTGGGTGGCCCGTGCCGGCTCACGCAACGTGTTGAGTTTCGCGCTCAACAACAGCCGTGCTGACTTTTACGCCAGCGACCTGGGCATTGATGCGCGCGGTTGCCCGGCATTCACGTTGAACACCCCGAACGGCTCCGCGCCGGTGCAGTTGAATCTGCTGGGCACGCACAACGTTGCCAATGCGTTGGCCGCGGCGGCTGCTGCCCATGCGCTGGGCGTTTCGCTCGCGGGCATCGTCACCGGGCTTGACGACGTACAGCCGGTCAAGGGCCGCACCGTCGCGCAACTGGCGCCGAACGGCATGCGCGTCATTGATGACACCTACAACGCCAACCCCACTTCCGTGGCTGCCGCGACCGACATCCTCACCGGTTTTCCGGGCCGCAGGGTTCTGGTGCTGGGCGACATCGGCGAGCTGGGCGCCTGGGCGGAGCAGGGCCATCGCGATGTCGGCGAATACGCGGTCGGCAAAGTCGACGCGCTGTATGCCGTCGGTCCGCTGATGGCCCATGCGGTCAAGGCTTTCGGGCAGGATGCCCGCCATTTTGAAACTCAGGCCGAGCTGATCGAAGCGCTTGGCGCCGAGCACGATAAAAACACCACCATTTTGATTAAAGGTTCACGCAGCGCTGCGATGGAAAACGTCGTAGCGGCCTTATGCGGAACACGCCTGGAGAAACATTAATGCTGCTGCTGCTGGCCGAGTATCTGCAACAGTTCTACAAAGGCTTCGCGGTCTTTCAGTACCTGACCCTGCGCGGGATTCTGGGCGTGCTCACTGCACTGTCACTTTCCCTGTGCCTGGGCCCGTGGATGATCCGCGCCCTGCAGAGCAAGCAGATCGGTCAATCCGTGCGTAACGACGGACCCCAATCGCACCTGTCCAAATCCGGCACGCCGACTATGGGTGGCGCGCTGATTCTGTCTGCAATCGGCATCGCCACGTTGTTGTGGGCTGATCTGAGCAACCGTTATGTGTGGGTCGTGCTGATCGTCACGCTGCTGTTCGGCGCCATCGGCTGGGTCGACGACTACCGCAAGGTGATCGAGAAGAACTCGCGCGGGCTGCCGAGCCGCTGGAAATACTTCTGGCAATCGGTGTTCGGCCTGGGCGCGGCGATCTTCCTTTATATGACTGCGCAATCGCCCGTGGAAACCACGCTGCTGATCCCGATGCTCAAAGACTTCAGCATCCCGCTGGGCATTGGCTTCGTCGTGCTGACCTACTTCGTGATCGTGGGCTCCAGCAACGCCGTGAACCTCACGGATGGCCTGGACGGTCTGGCGATCATGCCGACCGTGATGGTCGGCGGCGCACTGGGGATCTTCTGCTACCTGTCGGGTAACGTGAAGTTCGCGGAATACCTGCTGATCCCTTACGTGCCGGGTGCGGGCGAATTGATTGTGTTCTGTGGCGCGCTGATCGGTGCGGGGCTGGGTTTCCTCTGGTTCAACACCTACCCGGCTCAAGTGTTCATGGGTGATGTCGGGGCGCTGGCCCTGGGCGCGGCATTGGGCACCATCGCGGTCATCGTCCGTCAGGAAATCGTCCTTTTCATCATGGGCGGCGTCTTCGTAATGGAAACCCTGTCAGTCGTCATTCAGGTCGCATCCTTTAAATTGACCGGCCGCCGCGTTTTCCGCATGGCGCCCATCCATCACCACTTCGAACTCAAGGGCTGGCCCGAGCCGCGCGTGATCGTCCGTTTCTGGATCATCACCGTGATTCTGGTGTTGGTCGGCCTTGCCACGTTGAAACTGAGGTAGAACGAGTGTCACTGATCGCTTCTGACCACTTCCGCATCGTTGTCGGCCTCGGCAAGAGCGGCATGTCCCTGGTTCGCTTTCTGGCGAACCGGGGTGTGTCGTTTGCTGTCGCCGATACGCGGGAGCATCCGCCAGAACTCGAGACATTGCGCCGGGACTACCCGCAGGTCGAAGTGCGTTGTGGTGAGCTGGACGTTGAATTTTTGTGCCGCGCCGATGAGCTGTATGTCAGCCCCGGTCTGGCGCTGGCAACCCCGGCCCTGCAACAAGCGGCGATGCGCGGCGTGAAGCTCTCCGGCGATATCGAGCTGTTCGCTCGCAACGCCAAGGCGCCAATTGTGGCCATCAGCGGATCGAACGCGAAGAGCACGGTCACCACGCTGGTGGGCGAGATGGCGGCGGCAGCGGGCAAGCGTGTTGCGGTCGGCGGCAATCTCGGCACGCCGGCGCTGGACCTGCTCAGCGACGACGTCGAGCTGTATGTGATGGAGCTGTCGAGCTTCCAGCTGGAAACCACCGATCAGCTTGGCGCTGAAGTGGCGACCGTGCTGAACATCAGTGAAGACCACATGGACCGTTACAGCGGCCTGCCGGCTTATCACCTGGCCAAGCACCGGATCTTCCGCGGCGCGCGCCAAGTGGTGGTGAATCGTCAGGACGCGCTGACCCGGCCGTTGATCGGCGAAGGCGTGCCGTGCTGGACCTTTGGTTTGAACAAGCCCGACAGAAACGGCTTCGGCTTGCGCGAAGAGAACGGCGAGAAATATCTGGCCTTCCAGTTCGACAACCTCATGCCGGTCCGCGAGCTGAAAATCCGTGGTGGCCACAATCAGGCCAACGCCCTGGCCGCACTGGCCCTGGGTCATGCGGTGGGTCTGCCGTTCGACGCCATGCTTGCCAGCCTCAAGACATTTGCCGGTCTGGTTCATCGCTGCCAATGGCTGCGTGAGCTCAACGGCGTGAACTACTACGACGACTCCAAAGCGACCAACGTCGGCGCCGCGCTGGCAGCGATCGAAGGCCTGGGCGCCGACATCGACGGCAAGCTGGTGCTGATTGCCGGCGGCGATGGCAAAGGCGCGGATTTCACCCCGCTGCAAGCCCCGGTTGCTGCCCATTGCCGCGCCGTCGTCCTGCTGGGCCGCGATGCGGATTTGCTCGCCGCGACCTTCGGCGATTCGGTGCCTCTGGTACGCGTCACTACATTGGAAGAAGCCGTGCAACGTGCTGCTGATATCGCGCAGGAAGGGGATGCCGTGTTGCTGTCGCCCGCCTGCGCAAGCCTGGACATGTTCAAGAATTTCGAAGAGCGCGGACAACTGTTCGCCCGGGCGGTGGGGGACTTGTCATGATTTTCGGCGTGATCAAGCCGTACCCGTCGCCGATCATCAGCGGCCGTGGCGTTGACGTCGATTTCCCGATGCTCGCCGGCTGCCTCGCGTTGCTGGGCCTGGGCCTGGTGATGATCACTTCCGCGTCGTCGGAAGTGGCCGCCGTTCAGTCGGGCAACGCGCTGTACATGATGACCCGTCACCTGATCTATCTGGTGCTGGGCCTGATCGCCTGCGTCGCGACCATGATGGTGCCGGTCGCTACCTGGCAGCGCCTTGGCTGGCTGATGCTGATTGGCGCGTTCGGTCTATTGATCGCGGTGATCGTGCCCGGCATCGGGCGTGAGGTGAACGGTTCGATGCGCTGGATCGGCTTCGGCATGTTCAACGTGCAGCCGTCGGAAATCGCCAAAGTCTTCGTGGTGATTTTCCTGGCCGGTTACCTGATTCGTCGCCAGCAGGAAGTGCGCGAGAGCTGGATGGGCTTCTTCAAGCCGTTCATCGTGCTGCTGCCGATGGCGGGCCTGCTGCTGATGGAGCCGGACTTCGGTGCCACGGTCGTGATGATGGGCGCGGCGGCGGCGATGCTGTTCCTCGGCGGCGTCGGGCTGTTCCGTTTCAGCTTGATGGTCGCGCTGGCAGTGGGTGCCGTGTTCGTGCTGGTTCAAGCGCAGCCGTACCGGATGGCGCGTCTGATTACCTTCACCGACCCGTGGTCCGATCAGTTCGGTTCTGGCTACCAGCTGACCCAGGCGCTGATCGCCTTCGGTCGCGGTGAATGGTTCGGCGTCGGCCTTGGCAACAGCGTGCAGAAGCAGTTCTACCTGCCGGAAGCCCACACCGACTTCGTGTTCTCGGTACTGGCTGAAGAGTTGGGCGTGGTGGGTTCCCTCGCCACGGTCGCGCTGTTCGTGTTCGTCAGTATCCGGGCGATGTATATCGGCATGTGGGCCGAGCGCGCCAAGCAGTTCTTCGCTGCGTACACCGCGTATGGCCTGGCCTTCCTGTGGATTGGTCAGTTCCTGATCAACATCGGCGTGAACGTCGGTCTGCTGCCGACCAAGGGTCTGACCCTGCCGTTCCTCAGCTACGGCGGCAGTTCGTTGATCATCTGCTGCGCCAGCCTGGGCCTGTTGCTGCGCATCGAGTGGGAATCGCGCAACAACATGGGCAGTGAAGAGGCCGAGTTCCAGGAAAGCGACTTTGCCGAGGAGCCGACCCATGGCCGCCGGTAACGTTTTGATCATGGCGGGCGGCACCGGCGGACACGTGTTCCCGGCGCTGGCGTGCGCCCATGAGTTCCAGGCCCGCGGTTACACCGTGCACTGGCTCGGAACGCCGCGCGGCATCGAAAACGAACTGGTGCCCGCCGCAGGGTTGAAGCTGCATCTGATCAACGTCACCGGTTTGCGTGGCAAGGGCCGGCTGTCGCTGCTGAAAGCGCCGTTCATGTTGATCAAGGCTTTGCTGCAGGCGCGCAAGATCGTGGGTGAGTTGAAGCCGGTCTGCGTCGTCGGTTTCGGTGGCTACGTGACAGGCCCTGGCGGTCTGGCGGCGAAGCTGGCCGGCGTGCCGCTGATCATCCATGAGCAAAACGCAGTAGCGGGCACGGCCAATCGCAGTCTTGCATCGTTCGCCGCACGCGTCTGTGAAGCGTTCCCGCAGACCTTCGCCGCGTCGGCCAAGCGTCGCACCACCGGTAACCCGGTGCGCGCCGAGCTGTTCTTCGAAACGCCGCGCCAGACGCTGATTGGCCGCCGGCCTCGTTTGCTGGTGCTGGGTGGAAGCCTGGGCGCCGAGCCGCTGAATAAATTGCTGCCGGAAGCCCTGGCGCAAGTGCCTGCCGACATCCGCCCTGAAGTGTTCCATCAGGCCGGCAAGCATCACGATGAAGTCACCGCCGAGCGTTATCGCGCTGCCGGTGTCGAGGCGCAGGTTGCCCCGTTCATCAAAGACATGGCCCAAGCCTATGGCTGGGCGGATCTGGTGGTCTGCCGCGCAGGTGCGTTGACCGTCAGTGAACTGGCTGCCGCCGGGCTGCCATCGTTGCTGGTGCCTTTGCCCCACGCGATCGACGATCACCAGTCACGCAACGCCGACTATCTGGCTCGCGAGGGCGCTGCCTTCGTCATGCCGCAAGCGACAACTGGCGCCGCCGAAATGGCCGCTCGCCTGAAAGAGGTTTTGATGCAACCCGAACAATTGAACCGCATGGCCGTCACGGCTCGCCAACTGGCCAAGCCTGACGCCACCAACACCGTCGTCGATATCTGCCTGGAGGTGGCCCATGGTTGAGAATCAACGCGCCATGCCACAGCCGGAAATGCGCCGTATCCGTCGTATCCACTTCGTGGGCATTGGCGGCGTGGGCATGTGCGGTATCGCCGAAGTGTTGCTGAACCTGGGCTATGACGTGTCCGGTTCCGACCTCAAGGCTTCGCCGGTCACCGAGCGTCTCGAATCGTTTGGCGCGCAGATCTTCATCGGCCATCGTGCAGAAAACGCCTCGACGGCGGACGTGCTGGTGGTCTCCAGCGCTGTGAACACCTCCAACCCGGAAGTGGCGACTGCCCTTGAGCGTCGCATTCCTGTGGTGCCGCGCGCTGAAATGCTGGCCGAGCTGATGCGCTATCGCCACGGTATCGCGGTCGCTGGTACCCACGGCAAAACCACGACCACCAGCCTGATCGCCTCGGTGTTCGCGGCGGGTGGCCTTGATCCGACCTTCGTGATTGGCGGGCGTCTGAACGCTGCCGGCACCAACGCGCAGCTCGGCACCAGCCGTTACCTGATCGCCGAAGCCGACGAAAGCGACGCCAGCTTCCTGCACCTGCAGCCGCTGGTGGCCGTGGTCACCAACATCGACGCCGACCACATGGCGACCTACGAAGGCGACTTCAACAAACTGAAGAAGACCTTCGTCGAATTCCTGCACAACCTGCCGTTCTACGGTCTGGCCGTGGTCTGCATCGACGATCCTGTCGTGCGCGACATCCTGCCTTCGGTCAAGCGTCCGATCATGACCTACGGCTTCGATGACGCCGCCGACGTGCGCGCGATCAACGTGCGCCAGGACGGCATGCACACACACTTCACCGTGCTGCGTCGTGACCGCGAGCCACTGGATGTCTCGGTCAACATGCCGGGCAAGCACAACGTGCTGAACTCGCTGGCAACCATTGCCATCGCCACTGACGAGAGCGTCTCTGACGAAGCCATCGTTCAGGGGCTGTCCGGCTTCCAGGGCGTTGGCCGTCGTTTCCAGGTATACGGCGAACTGCCGGTGGAAGGCGGCAACGTGATGCTGGTCGACGACTATGGTCACCACCCGCGTGAAGTGGCTGCCGTCATCAATGCCGTGCGCGGTGGCTGGCCGGACCGTCGTCTGGTCATGGTCTACCAGCCGCACCGTTACAGCCGCACCCGCGATCTGTACGACGATTTCGTGCAGGTGCTCAACGAGGCCAACGTGTTGCTGCTGATGGAAGTCTATCCGGCCGGTGAAGAACCGATTCCGGGTGCGGACAGCCGTCAGTTGGCCCACAGCATTCGTCAGCGCGGTCAGCTTGATCCGATCTATATCGAGCGTGGCGTCGAACTGGCGCCGCTGGTCAAACCGCTGCTGCGCGCCGGTGACATCCTGCTGTGCCAGGGCGCCGGCGACATTGGCGGCCTTGCACCACAGCTGCTGAAAAGCCCGCTCTTCACCGGCGCCATCGTGGCCTCAACCGAAGGTAAGCTGAAATGACAGCCGCCCTGCAGTCCGCCCTGTTCTCGACGCTGGAGCCGAAACGCTTCGGTCGCGTCGCCGTGCTGTTCGGCGGCAAGAGCGCGGAGCGGGAGGTTTCCCTGAAATCCGGCAGCGCAGTGCTTGAAGCCCTGCAAAGCGCAGGCGTCGACGCGTTCGGTATCGACGTGGGCGAGGATTTCCTGCAGCGGCTGGTCAGTGAACAAATTGATCGGGCGTTCATCGTCCTCCACGGTCGGGGCGGCGAAGACGGCACCATGCAGGGTCTGCTTGAGTGTCTGGAAATTCCCTACACCGGCAGCGGCGTGCTCGCGTCGGCGCTGGCGATGGACAAGCTGCGCACCAAGCAGGTCTGGCAGAGTCTCGGCTTGCCGACGCCGCGCCACGCCGTGCTGAGCAGCGAGGCGGATTGTATTTCTGCGGCGACGGAACTGGGCTTTCCTTTGATCGTCAAACCCGCCCATGAAGGTTCCAGTATCGGTATGGCCAAGGTGACCGGCGTCGACGAATTGATCGCCGCCTGGAACGCCGCCCGTACCTACGATTCGCAAGTGTTGGTCGAACAATGGATCGAAGGTCCGGAGTTCACCATCGCCTCTCTGCGTGGGCAGGTATTGCCTCCCATCGGTCTGGGTACTCCCCACAGTTTTTACGACTACGACGCCAAATACCTGGCTTTCGATACCCAGTACCGGATTCCGTGCGGCCTCGATGCAGCCAAAGAAGATGAACTCAAGGCACTCACGGCTCGGGCGTGTGAAGCGGTCGGCATTGCCGGCTGGGCGCGCACCGATGTCATGCAGGACGCCGACGGCAAATTCTGGCTGCTGGAAGTCAACACCGTGCCCGGCATGACCGACCACAGCCTGGTGCCTATGGCGGCGCGTGCGGCCGGGCTCGATTTCCAACAGTTGGTGTTAGCGATTCTGGCCGACAGCGTCCAGGTGCGAGGGTAGATCATGCACGGCGCAACGGTTCGTCATCAGCAATCCGCTACCGGCCGCAACAAGCCGGTGCCGCGGGGTGCCAGCCGCATGGTTGCCAAGGAGCCCATGTCGTCGCGCATGCCACGACCGAATTTCGGTTTCCTGCGCAGCCTGATGTGGCCGGTGCTGCTGGTGGTGTTTGGTTTTGGTACGTACGAAGCCGCTCAACGCCTGCTGCCTTACGCCGACCGGCCGATCTCGCGGATCAACGTGCAGGGCGATCTGAGCTACATCAGTCAGCAAGCCGTGCAACAGCGGATCGCGCCGTTCGTGGCGACCAGCTTTTTCAACATTGATTTGGCCGGCATGCGCACCGAACTTGAGCAAATGCCGTGGATTGCCCACGCCGAGGTCCGCCGCGTCTGGCCGGATCAGGTGGTGATCCGTCTGGAAGAACAACTACCGGTTGCGCGTTGGGGCGATCAATCCCTGCTGAACAACCAGGGTCAGGCATTTACCCCGCGTGAGCTGGCCAACTACGAACACCTTCCGCAGTTGTTCGGGCCTCAACGTGCTCAACAGCAGGTGATGCAGCAGTACCAGGTCCTGAGCCAGATGTTGCGCCCGCTGGGGTTCTCCATCGCTCGCCTGGAACTGCGTGAGCGAGGCAGCTGGTTTCTGACCACCGGCGCAGGCACTGCAGGCCCAGGCTTGGAGCTGCTGCTGGGACGAGGCAATCTGCTTGAGAAGATGCGCCGCTTTATCGCCATCTACGACAAAACACTGAAAGACCAGATCACGAACATTGCGCGCGTCGACCTTCGTTACAACAACGGCCTTGCCGTTGGTTGGCGCGAACAGGCAGCGGCGCCAACGACGGACAAACCCGCCGTCGCGAAGAATTGATAAGAGGCAGGACCCATGGCAAACGTGCAAAGCGGCAAAATGATCGTCGGATTGGATATCGGCACCTCCAAGGTGGTGGCGCTGGTAGGCGAAGTCGCGGCTGATGGCACGCTGGAAATCGTCGGTATCGGCACTCATCCGTCCCGCGGCCTGAAGAAGGGCGTGGTGGTGAATATCGAATCCACCGTGCAATCGATCCAGCGCGCAGTAGAAGAAGCGCAGCTGATGGCCGGTTGCCGCATCCACTCGGCGTTCGTCGGCGTGGCGGGCAACCACATCCGCAGCCTGAACTCCCACGGCATCGTGGCGATTCGCGACCGTGAAGTGAGCTCCGCTGACCTTGAGCGCGTGCTCGACGCTGCCCAGGCCGTGGCGATCCCGGCTGACCAGCGCGTGCTGCACACGCTGCCACAGGATTACGTCATCGATAACCAGGAAGGCGTTCGCGAGCCACTGGGCATGTCGGGCGTGCGTCTGGAAGCCAAGGTTCACGTGGTGACCTGCGCGGTGAATGCGGCGCAGAACATCGAAAAATGCGTGCGCCGCTGCGGGCTGGAAGTCGACGACATCATCCTCGAGCAGCTGGCCTCGGCTTACTCGGTGCTGACCGACGACGAGAAAGAACTGGGCGTGTGCCTGGTGGACATCGGCGGCGGCACCACCGACATCGCGATCTTCACTGAAGGCGCGATCCGTCACACCGCGGTGATCCCGATTGCCGGCGACCAGGTCACCAACGACATCGCCATGGCGTTGCGTACACCGACTCAGTACGCCGAAGAAATCAAGATCCGTTACGCCTGCGCCCTGGCCAAACTGGCCGGCGCCGGTGAGACCATCAAAGTGCCAAGCGTTGGCGACCGTCCGCCCCGTGAACTGTCCCGTCAGGCCCTCGCCGAAGTGGTCGAGCCGCGCTATGACGAGCTGTTCACCCTGATTCAGGCCGAACTGCGTCGCAGCGGCTATGAAGACTTGATCCCGGCCGGCATCGTGCTGACCGGTGGCACCTCGAAAATGGAAGGCGCGGTCGAACTGGCCGAAGAGATCTTCCACATGCCGGTCCGCCTCGGCGTGCCGCACAGCGTCAAAGGGCTCGCGGACGTCGTTCGCAACCCGATCTACTCAACCGGCGTCGGCCTGTTGCTGTACGGACTGCAAAAGCAGTCTGACGGCATCTCGCTGTCCGGCCTTTCCGGCTCCGGTAGCAGTTATAGCGATGAACCGAAGGCCCCAGTGTTAGAGCGTGTCAAGCGCTGGGTTCAGGGGAATTTCTAAGATTCAAAAAGTGGTAGGCAGGCAACAGGCGACATAAAACTAGAGAACTGAAGGAGAGGGAACATGTTCGAGCTCGTAGACAACATCCCACAAAGCCCGGTAATTAAAGTTATCGGCGTTGGTGGTGGCGGCGGCAACGCAGTCAATCACATGGTCAAGAGCAACATCGAAGGCGTCGAGTTCATCTGCGCCAACACCGATGCTCAGGCCCTGAAAAACATTGGCGCACGTACCATTCTGCAACTGGGTACCGGCGTGACCAAAGGCCTGGGCGCAGGTGCGAATCCTGAAGTCGGCCGTCAGGCTGCACTGGAAGACCGCGAGCGCATCGCTGAAGTGCTGCAAGGCACCAACATGGTCTTCATCACCACCGGCATGGGCGGCGGTACCGGTACCGGTGCGGCTCCGATCATTGCCGAAGTGGCCAAGGAAATGGGCATTCTGACCGTTGCGGTCGTGACGCGTCCGTTCCCGTTCGAAGGCCGCAAGCGCATGCAGATCGCCGATGAAGGCATCCGCGCGCTGTCCGAAAGCGTCGACTCGTTGATCACCATTCCCAACGAGAAGCTGCTGACCATCCTGGGCAAAGACGCCAGCCTGCTGTCGGCTTTCGCCAAGGCTGACGATGTGCTGGCCGGTGCCGTCCGCGGTATCTCCGACATCATCAAGCGCCCAGGCATGATCAACGTCGACTTCGCCGACGTACGCACCGTGATGTCCGAAATGGGCATGGCGATGATGGGCACCGGCTGCGCCAGCGGTCCGAACCGAGCGCGTGAAGCCACTGAAGCGGCCATCCGCAACCCGTTGCTGGAAGACGTGAACCTGCAAGGTGCTCGCGGCATTCTGGTCAACATCACTGCCGGTCCTGACCTGTCTCTGGGTGAGTACTCCGACGTGGGTAGCATCATCGAAGCGTTCGCCTCCGAGCACGCCATGGTCAAGGTCGGTACGGTTATCGATCCGGACATGCGCGACGAGCTGCACGTCACTGTGGTTGCCACCGGCCTGGGTGCGAAAATCGAGAAGCCTGTGAAGGTCATCGACAACACCATGCAGACCGCTCAAGCCGCACCTGCACAGCAGCACGCCGCACGCCAGGAGCTGCCTTCGGTCAATTATCGCGATCTGGACCGTCCAACCGTGATGCGCAATCAGGCACACGCGGGCGCAACAGCCGCAGCGAAGATGAACCCGCAAGACGATCTGGATTACCTGGACATTCCGGCGTTCCTGCGTCGTCAGGCTGATTAATGGGTTCTATCAGGGGTATAAGGGTGATTGGTGTTCAGCAAAGGCGGGGTCTGCTATCATCGCCAGCCTTTGTTGATACTAATTCGCGATACGCGCTGAAGCGGCCAATGCCATGATTAAACAACGCACCCTGAAAAATATTATCCGTGCCACAGGTATCGGCCTGCACTCGGGGGAGAAGGTTTACCTGACCCTCAAACCAGCACCTGTGAACGCTGGCATTGTGTTTTTCCGTACCGACCTTGAGCCGGTGGTCCAGATCAACGCTCACGCGTTGAATGTGGGTGACACCACGCTCTCCACGACGCTGTTCAATGGCGACGTGAAGGTCGATACGGTCGAGCACTTGCTGTCGGCCATGGCCGGCCTTGGCATCGATAACGCCTACGTTGAACTTTCTGCCTCCGAAGTTCCAATCATGGATGGCAGCGCAGGTCCCTTCGTATTCCTGATTCAATCGGCTGGCCTGGAAGAACAGGACGCACCGAAGAAATTCATCCGCATACTTAAAGAAGTGTGCGTAGAAGAAGACGGCAAGTCCGCCAAGTTCTTACCGTTCGAAGGGTTCAAGGTCGGGTTCGAGATCGATTTCGATCACCCGTATCTTAAGAACCGCACGCAAACGGCTTGTGTGGATTTTTCCAGCACTTCGTTCGTTAAAGAAGTGAGCCGTGCGCGGACATTCGGTTTCATGAAAGACATCGAGTATCTGCGTAAACATAACCTGGCTCTGGGCGGCAGCGTTGAAAACGCGATCGTCGTGGACAAGGACGGCGTGTTGAACGAAGACGGTCTTCGTTATGAAGACGAGTTCGTGAAGCACAAGATTCTGGATGCCATCGGTGACCTGTATCTGTTGGGCAACAGTCTGATCGGCGAGTATCAGGGCTTCAAGTCGGGACACGGTCTGAACAATCGTTTGCTTCGTGCGTTGATCGCTCAGGAAGACGCTTGGGAAGTTGTGACCTTCGAAGATGCCAGCACCGCACCGATCTCTTACATGCGCCCTGTAGCGGCGGTGTAAACAGTCTCTTCTTCCTAGTTTTGATGTTTTCAGGCCACCTTCGGGTGGCCTTTTTTATGAGCGTCGATTAGATAGCGGGCATATCCGTTTTTTGTGTTTGCTGGAGTTATGGTTCCGCCCTTACGGCGGGTCACATTTGGCAAAAGCGCCCGGATTGCCGGCCCAGCCAAAAGTAACCAAAAACGCTTTGCTCCTGGTTGGGCCCGACTTCGTCAGGTTCCTTCACTCCGGTCTCGCTCCGTGGGCCCGCGCCGAACGGACATCCATGTCCGCAACGGCGCTCTCGCCGCATCCATGCGGCTCGGCCCACTGCGCGAGACCTGCGTTCAGCCTGCACCCAAGTCGCGATGGCTGTCGTCTGAGCTTTTTGCGTATGAAGATCAAGATCAAAAGCAGATCAAGAACACATCAAAAGCTTCCCGGCTGAAGCCGGTCCTACGGGGGGCGCCGCCGGCCCAACTGGCTGCACGCGGTGTTGTTGTAGGACCCGCTTTAGCCGGAAGGGGCCAGTGAAAACGCCGGCATCCTGCAGGTTTACGAATCCCCAGCCTCTTCAGGCACAGCATGCGCGGCCAGCCGTTCGAGCGCAGCACGCAGTTTCGGGTCGGTGATGCCTTCCGCTGTCGCGGTAATGGTCTCGGCCGCTGCAACCGAAAGATCGCGCGTATGCCCGGCAGCGATCCGATGGGTTCTTGCGGGCTGTACCTTCAATTGCAACCGGGTGAGGTTGGCGAATTCCTTGAACGCAACCAGTTGCCGTTGCAAACGCTTCTGTTGATAACGCAATCGAGTGGCCCAGTGGCCATCGGTGACGATGAGCAGCAGTGTGCCTTCGCGCCATGACGCGACGTGGCAGTGCTCGCGCGCGGCGGGTTGTAGCTGGCTTTCCAGCAGACGCTGCAAGTGCGCGAGGCGTTGGGCGTGGTTGAAGATGGCTTTGAGGGGCCGGGCTTCGCGCAGAAGCACAGCCGGTGCGCGGGCGGGGAGGGGACGGAATGCCATGATGAGGTGCCTTGTGTTGCCAGGGCGTGATCTTAGCAGAATCGGTAGAAGCACCTTTGCGTCAGGCGCCCAGGGTGCAAACAAGCCGCGCAATCATGAAAAAACATTAATAAAACTTCGCACTCCCATGGGTTGAAGTCACGGGAAATGACCCTATTGTACTTCTGCCCCGTAACATTGCTGTGCCAGCATCGTGGAATAACGCCACTTTCCTCACCACCATTTCCGGGTAGAATGCTCGTTCGCATGCGGCCATGAGGGCTGCTCGGGCGACTCACGGGGCCGCCCTCCATCCCTATGTGTGGAAGATCCTTTCGATATGTTTGCACCTTTGTTAAAAAAACTTTTCGGAAGCAAGAACGAGCGCGAAGTGAAGCGCATGCTCAAGACGGTCCAGGTCGTCAACAGCTTCGAAGAGCAAATGCTCGCCCTCTCGGACGAACAGCTGCGCGCCAAGACCGACGAGTTGAAGGCCCGCATAGCCAAAGGTGAGACCCTCGACCAGCTCTTGCCCGAAGCCTTCGCGGTCTGCCGCGAGGCGGGTAAACGCATCATGGGCATGCGTCACTTCGACGTACAGCTGATCGGCGGCATGACGCTGCACGAAGGCATGATCGCCGAGATGCGTACCGGTGAGGGTAAAACCCTCGTCGCGACCCTCGCGGTCTACCTCAACGCACTGTCCGGCAAAGGCGTGCACGTGGTCACGGTGAACGACTACCTGGCCCGTCGTGACGCCAACTGGATGCGCCCGCTGTATGAATTCCTCGGTCTGACCGTAGGCGTGGTCACGCCTTTCCAGCCGCCGGAAGAAAAGCGCGCCGCCTACGCCTCCGACATCACCTACGGCACCAACAACGAATTCGGTTTCGATTACCTGCGCGACAACATGGCCTTCAGCCTGGAAGACAAATTCCAGCGTGAACTGAATTTCGCCGTGATCGACGAAGTCGACTCGATCCTCATCGACGAAGCCCGTACGCCGCTGATCATCTCCGGTCAGGCCGAAGACAGCTCCAAGCTCTACACCGAGATCAACAAGCTGATCCCCAAGCTTGAGCAGCACATCGAGGAAGTGGAAGGCCAGGTCACCCAACAGGGTCACTACTCCATCGACGAGAAGTCCCGTCAGGTGGAGCTGAACGAGTCCGGTCACCAGTTCATCGAAGAGATGCTCACCGAAGTCGGCTTACTGGCTGAAGGCGAGAGCCTTTACTCGGCGCACAACCTCGGCCTGCTGACCCACGTGTATGCCGGTCTGCGTGCCCACAAGCTGTTCCATCGCAACGTCGAGTACATCGTTCAGGACGGCCAGATCCTGCTGGTCGACGAACACACCGGCCGTACCATGCCGGGTCGTCGTCTGTCCGAGGGCCTGCACCAGGCCATCGAAGCGAAGGAAGGCCTGAATATTCAGGCCGAGAGCCAGACCCTGGCTTCTACCACCTTCCAGAACTACTTCCGTCTCTACAACAAGCTGTCCGGCATGACCGGTACGGCGGACACCGAAGCGTTCGAATTCCACCAGATCTATGCACTGGCCGTGATGGTCATTCCGCCGAACAAGCCATTGGCGCGTAAAGACTTCAACGACCTCGTGTACCTGACCGCCGAAGAGAAGTACGCGGCGATCATCACCGACATCAAGGCCTGCCTGGCCGAGCAGCGTCCGGTGCTGGTAGGTACAGCGACCATCGAAACCTCGGAGCACATGTCCCGCCTGCTGGTGCAGGAAGGCATCGAGCACAAGGTTCTGAACGCCAAGTTCCACGAAAAAGAAGCCGAGATCATTGCCCAGGCCGGTCGTCCGGGTGCGCTGACCATTGCCACCAACATGGCCGGTCGCGGTACCGACATTCTGTTGGGCGGCAACTGGGAAGTTGAAGTGGCCAGCCTGGAAGACCCGACCCCAGAGCAGATCGCGCAGATCAAGGCCGACTGGCAGAAGCGCCATCAGCAAGTGATCGAGGCGGGCGGCCTGCACGTTATTGCCTCCGAGCGTCACGAATCCCGCCGTATCGACAACCAGCTGCGTGGTCGTGCCGGTCGTCAGGGTGACACCGGTTCGAGCCGTTTCTACCTGTCGCTGGAAGACAGCCTGATGCGCATCTTCGCCTCTGACCGGGTGAAGAACTTCATGAAGGCGCTGGGCATGCAGTCGGGCGAAGCGATCGAGCACCGCATGGTGACCAACGCGATCGAAAAAGCGCAGCGCAAGGTCGAAGGCCGCAACTTCGATATCCGCAAGCAGCTGCTCGAGTTCGACGACGTTTCCAACGAACAGCGCAAAGTGATCTACCACATGCGTAACAGCCTGCTGGCTGCGACCAACATTGGTGACACCATTGCCGAGTTCCGCGAAGAAGTCCTCGATGCCACCATCTCGGCGCACATTCCGCCGCAGTCCTTGCCTGAGCAGTGGAACGTGGCCGGTCTGGAAGCCGCGCTGAACAGCGATTTCGGCGTGAAGCTGCCGATTCAGCAGTGGCTCGACGAAGACGATCACCTGAACGAAGACACCCTGCGTCCAAAGTTGATGGAAGCCATTCTGGCGGCCTACAACGAGAAAGAAGACCAGGCCAGTGCCGAGGCGCTGCGCACCTTCGAGAAGCAGATTCTCTTGCGCGTGCTGGACGACCTGTGGAAAGACCACCTGTCGACCATGGATCACCTGCGTCACGGTATTCACCTGCGCGGCTACGCCCAGAAGAACCCGAAGCAGGAATACAAGCGCGAGTCGTTTGCCCTGTTCCAGGAGCTGCTCGATTCGATCAAGCGCGACGCCATTCGTGTGCTGTCCCACGTCCAGGTTCGCCGCGAAGATCCGGCCGAGGAAGAGGCGCGTCTGCGTCGCGAAGCCGAGGAGTTGGCGCAGCGCATGCAGTTCCAGCACGCCGAAGCGCCGGGCCTGGATCAGCCGGACCTGCTCGCCGAAGAGGGCGAGGACGTTGCGGTAGCTGCTGCCGCCGCACTGTCGCCGGTTCGCAACGACCAGAAGCTGGGTCGCAACGAATTGTGCTGGTGTGGTTCGGGCAAGAAATTCAAGCACTGTCACGGCCAGATCAGCTAATTCGCCCACCGCGAAGAGCTGTAGCTGACCTGTAATATCACGCCGCGACCGGCTCAGCCGTCGCGGCGTTTTTCAATCAATCGAGCCGTGTCGGCGATGCCGCGCGGTGTGACTGTCTTTCAAGGAGCGCACTTCATGGCTGTTGGTCTTGGTCCTTTGCCGACGCTGCACCCGGTTCCCGGTTTTGAACTTGGCATCGCTTCCGCCGGCATCAAGCGCCCGGGGCGCAAAGATGTTGTGGTGATGCGCTGCGCCGAAGGCTCCAGTGTCGCGGGCGTGTTCACCCTGAACGCGTTTTGCGCAGCGCCGGTGATCGTCGCCAAACAGCGCGTGCAAGGCACCGTGCGTTATTTGCTGACCAACACCGGCAACGCCAACGCCGGCACGGGTGAACCAGGGCTGGCGGCTGCCGAGCGCACCTGCGCGAAGCTGGCCGAGATCACCGGGGTGGATGCCAGCGCGGTGCTGCCGTTTTCCACCGGCGTGATCGGCGAGCCGTTGCCCGTCGAGAAGATCGAAGGCGCGCTGCAGGCCGCGCTGGATGATTTGTCAGTCGATAACTGGGCCGCAGCGGCCACCGGCATCATGACCACTGACACTCTGCCCAAAGGCGCGAGCCGTCAGTTCGTGCTCGATGGCGTGACGGTCACCGTGACCGGCATCAGCAAAGGCGCGGGCATGATTCGTCCGAACATGGCGACCATGCTGGGCTACATCGCTACCGACGCCAAGGTGGCGCCGAGCGTGCTGCAGGACCTGATTCGCGACGGCGCCAACAAGTCGTTCAACCGCATCACCATCGACGGCGACACGTCGACCAATGACTGCTGCATGCTGATTGCCACCGGCCAGGCCGACCTGCCCGCGGTGACTGAAGCCAAGGGCCCACTGTTTGAAGCGCTGAAAAAAGCCGTCTTCGAGGTGTGCATGGACGTCGCCCAGGCCATCGTCCGTGACGGCGAGGGCGCGACCAAGTTCGTGACCGTCGAAGTCAACGGCGGCGGCAATCACCAGGAATGCCTGGACGTGGGTTACACCGTGGCCCATTCGCCGCTGATCAAAACCGCGCTGTTCGCGTCAGACCCTAACTGGGGCCGGATCTTGGCGGCCGTAGGGCGTGCGGGCGTGCCGAACCTGGACGTCAGAAAGATCGACGTGTTTCTGGGTGACGTCTGCATCGCCAGCAAAGGCGCCCGCGCCAGCACCTACACTGAAGAGCAAGGCTCGCTGGTGATGGCACAGGAAGAAATCACCATCCGCATCGAACTGGGCCGTGGCGACTGCAGCGAAACCATCTGGACCACCGACCTGTCGCACGAGTACGTGAAAATCAACGCGGAATACCGCACTTAAGTCACGAGTGAGTCCACCGGTTTCAACGGAGCCAAGACATGAGCCTGCACCTGATCATCGGCGACAAACGTTATTCCTCCTGGTCGCTGCGTCCGTGGCTGGTGCTTGCGCTGACCGGCGAGGCGTTCACCGATCAGGTGATTCGCCTGAATCAGGCTGACACCACGCGCCTGATTCTGGAGCATTCGCCGACCGGTAAAGTCCCTGTGCTGAAGTGCGAGCACGGCACCATCGTTGATTCTCTGGCGATCTGTGAATATCTGGCGGAGCGCTTCCCCGATGCAGGTCTGTGGCCGGCAGAGGTCGCCGCCCGCGCTCAGGCCCGGTCGGCGTGCGCGCAAATGCACAGCGGCTTTGTCGGACTGCGCTCGCGCTTGCCGATGGATTTGCGTCAGGACGAGGCGCTGGAAGTGATTGCGGTCGAAGCTCAGGCCGATATCGACCGCATGGTTGCGCTGTGGCGCGAATGCCGCGCGGTGTCGGGCGTGAGCGAAGGTTTTCTGTTCGGCACGCCGGGCATCGTCGATGCGTTCTTTGCACCAGTTGCCGTGCGCTTTCGTACCTATCACGTCGAGCTGCCTGCGGACGCGGCCGCCTACGTCGAAACGATTTATCAGTGGCCTGAGTTCAAACGCTGGCAGCAGGCAGGTCTGGAGGAAGGTTGAACGTGAAACGCATCCATGTGGCCGCGGCGGTTATCCGTGGCACCGACGGCAAGATCCTCATCGCCCGACGCGCCGACAAACAGCATCAAGGCGGCTTGTGGGAGTTTCCCGGCGGCAAGGTTGAACCTGGTGAATCGGTCGAGGCCGCGCTGTCCCGCGAGCTGCACGAAGAGCTCGGCATCATCGTTACTGCGGCGCGTCCGCTGATCAAGATCAAGCACGACTACCCGGACAAACAGGTGTTGCTGGACGTGTGGGAAGTCTCGTCGTTTACCGGCGAGCCCCACGGTGTCGAAGGGCAACCGCTGGCCTGGGTATCGCAGCGGGAACTGGCGGAGTATGAATTTCCGGCGGCCAATCGGCCGATCGTGGCCGCTGCGCGTTTGCCGGGTGAATACCTGATCACCCCGGACGATCTGGAAACGCCCGAACTGCTGCGCGGCATACGCACGGCGGTGGCTGGCGGCATCAAGCTGGTTCAGCTGCGTGCGCCGAATATGTACGACCCGAAATACCGTGACGTTGCGGTGGACGCGGTCGGTCTGTGCGCGGGCAAGGCGCAGTTGATGCTCAAAGGTCCGAGGGAATGGCTGGGTGACTTTCCGGCGGCGGGCTGGCACCTGACCAGCGAACAGCTGCGCAAATACGCCAGCAAGGGCCGTCCGTTTCCTGAAGATCGCTGGCTGGCAGCCTCCTGTCACGACGCTGAAGAGTTGAGTCTGGCCGAGCAGATGGGCGTGGATTTCGTCACCCTCTCGCCTGTGCTGCCGACGCAAAGCCATCCGGACGCACAGCCGCTGGGTTGGGAAAAGGCTCGCGATTTGATTGAGAGCTTCAGCAAGCCGGTTTATCTGCTGGGCGGGGTAGGGCCGACGGATCGTCAGCACGCGTGGGAATGTGGCGCGCAGGGTGTGGCGGGGATCAGAGCGTTCTGGCCGCAGGGCTAAAAGCTGTTCCGATCTGAGTTCGAGAACAAAGGTTGCTACACCGCAGATTCAACGGCGAATGAAGCCCCTGTGGGAGCGAGCTTGCTCGCGAAGCTTTATCAGTCGCCGCATCTCTAGCGGCTGAAACGCAGTCTTCGCGAGCAAGCTCACTCCTACAGGATCCCTGTTTTGCCAGTCAATTGCGACGTAGCAGGACAATTCGGCCATCCAATCACTGCGGCTTCTTCGCAGGCTCCCACAAAATCTCCGCTACACCCTCACGCCGGGCAATGATCCGTGCCGCGACAAACAGCAAATCCGACAGCCGATTGATGTACGCCAGACCAACCCCGGCCAGTGGCTCGACCGCGTTCAGGTGCTGACAACGCCGCTCCGCCGTACGCGCCAGGCTTCGGCAAACGTGGGCCTGGGCGATCAGCGTCGAGCCGCCCGGCAGGATGAAGTTTTCTAGCGGCCCCAGCTCCTCATTCCAGTGATCGATGGCCGTTTCCAGGCGCTCGATCTCCGCCGCATTCAGCGCCTTGTATTCCGGCATCGCCAGCTCGCCGCCCAGGTCGAACAACCGATGCTGACACGGCGCCAATACGTCGATGACTTCCTGCAGCGCCGGATGAGTCGCGACCGCCGCCGAAAGGCCCGCCAGCAACACGCCGACCTGACTGTTCAGCGAATCGACTTCCCCGATGGCCTCGACCCGCGGGTGATCCTTCGGCACTCGGCGACCATCGCCCAGGCCCGTTTCGCCGGTGTCACCCGTGCGCGTGTAAATTTTCGACAAGCGAAATCCCATGGCTCTACTCCCGGTCGTTCTGACCAATGACCTGTGGTGCAGGCATATCTATCGAATTGTCCACCAGCGGCAGGCGCAAGGTGAAACAGGTGCCCTGGCCGAGGGTGGAATGCACTTCCATCTGGCCTTTGTGGTTGTTGGTGATGATGAAATACGACACCGACAGCCCGAGGCCCGTGCCCTGGCCGATCTCCTTGGTGGTGAAAAACGGCTCGAAGGTGCGCTTGCGCACGCTCTCGGACATGCCGATGCCGTTGTCCTCGACCTGGATTTCCGCCCAGGGCGGGTTCAGGCGTGTGCGCAAAATGATGCGCCCCGGCTCGCTGGCGTTCTCGCGCTGGTGAATAGCCTGAGCGGCGTTCTTCAGCAGGTTGAGCAGCACTTGCTCCAGTTCGTTGGCCGTCGCAGGCACCGGGCCCAGAGCAGGATCGAACTGGCGAATGATGTTCTGGCCCTTGAAGTCAAAACCGATGGTCAGATCGAAGTCGTTGCTGGCGATCTCCACGGCCTGATCAATCAGTGCCGGCAGATCACAGGGCGCCAACTGCCGGTTGCTGCGTCGACTGAAGCTGAGCATGTGGCTGACGATCTTCGCCGCCCGCGCTCCGGCCGACTGAATGCCGTCCAGCAACTGCGGCACTTCGCGGGCGATCAGGTATTGATTGACCGCGGCCAGCTCGATGCCTTCCTGCTGGGCCTGTTCCAGGTTCTTGGGCAGATCGGGCGACAGCCGACGGCGGATGTTCTGCACGTTGTGCATGATCGCGCCGAGGGGGTTGTTGATCTCGTGAGCCATGCCGGCCGCCAGACCACCCACCGAGAGCATCTTCTCGGACTGCACCATCATTTCCTCCAGCGACAGGCGCTGGGTAATGTCATCGATGCGGATCACCGCGCCACGTCCTGCATCGCCGGTCAGCGGATAGAAGGTGAGGGCGTAATGACGCGACTCTTCGCCCTTGACCCAGGTGACACGCTCAATCTTGGTGACGGTGTGACGCTCGACGGTCTGTTTGATCTGCGGCAAGAAGGCGCGCATCGGCGGGAACGCCGAGTAGATGGGCTGGTTCAGCGCCTCGTCCAGCGGCGTACCCGACAGGGCGCCGGCTTCCTGATTCCACTGGGTGACGTACAGCTGCTCGTCCAGGGCGATCAGCGCCGACGGCATGGAGTCGATGATGCTGTTGAGGTAGTTCTGAAACCCCGTGAGCTTCTTCTCGATCTTGCTGCGCACCTGCACTTCCAGCTCCAGCTTGCGGTTGGTGTGACGGGTTTCCTCCGCCAGACCCTGCGCCTGATCGTAGGCGTCCTGGGATTCATCGCGGGCGCGTCTGAGCTGCTGCTCACGTGCCTCCATGCGCGAGAGCATGGTGTTGAACGCCTCGGCGAGCGAACCGATCTCGTCCTTGTTGCCGGGCGTCGCCCGCAGCGCGTAGTTCTCCTCGCGGGTCACCCGCCGGGACAAATCTTCAAGCTGGTAGATCGGCTCGGTGATGAAGCGCCGAATCTGCCGGGCCACACCGGCCCAAAGCAGGATGCTGAAAATCAGAATGCCAATACTGGCGGTCAGCGTGCCGGTGTAGAACGCCGTCGGCAGTTCGCTGCTCGCGACCAGCAACAGATGCCCCGGCGCTTGCCCTGCTTTGGGAATGGGCATGACCTGAGTGTTGCGAAACTCGGTAATGCGCCAGCTCTCCAGATCGCGGTAATGGTCGGGCATGCGCAACTTGTCGCCCTGCTGCATCTGCGCCAGACGCGTACCGCTGCTGTCGTAAACAGCCGCTGCCCGCAACGGGCCGTAATTTTTCAGTTCCTTGAGCAGCGCCTGGGCGTTGTAGGTCGAGGATAAGGCTTGCTCGGACAGCCCCGGATTGCTGATCAGTCGACCGATCGTTTGCAACGCCTGGGGCGCCATCGCTTCCTGAGAGATGTAGTAGGCGGCGCTGATGAAGGTCAGGTTGGCGACCACCAGCACGGTGGTGAGCAATACCAGCAAGGCGGCCAGAAGTTTTTGACCGACCGGCAGGTTTTCGAGGCGCTGGCGCAATGGCATGGGGCAGGTCACCGGAAGGAGGAGCGGGCAGGTTAGCGCTGTTCCGCCCGTGAGCAAACCCGTCAGTCGCTGGGCAGGCCTCGGGCGTTGAGGTGTTCGATCAGGCGCAGGCGCAACAGGTTCAGTGTGGGTGCCGGGCAATCAAGCGCCGCCGCCGTGGCGCAGACATGCCCGAGCAGGTAGCGGATCTCGGTGCGGCGGCCTTGGGCGACATCCTGATACATCGAGGAATAATTCGCAGCGGTGGCGGCAATCACCTGTTGCACTTGATCCAGCAACCCTTCCGCCGTGCCGGGCTGACCGCAGCAGTGCAGCACCTGGCCGAGCTCGGCGCACAGCGCCGTCACTTCCTCGGCATGAGCCTGCAGCTCGCCGTTGCGGCATTGGTGCAAGACGGTCAGCGGGTTGATGGCGCAGTTGAGCGCGAGCTTGCGCCAGAGGCGTTCGGCGATGTCAGCGGTCCACTGATGGGGGATGCCCGCTTGCTTGAGTTCGTCCAGCCAGACCGGCGCCGCGCCTTGCGGCGTGTCGCCCAGCCAGTTGAAACCCTGTCCGGCGAACACCACGCTCCCGTCTTCATGGCGGTAGGCACCTTCGGTGCTGGAGACAAAGATGCAGCGTGCCTCAGGAATCATGGCGGCCACGGCGTCCTGGCTGCCCAGCCCGTTTTGCAGCAGGAGCACCTCGGCCCTGTCGGTCAGTCGATGGGCGACGGCTGCAACGGCGCGTTCGGCGTCGTAGGCTTTGCACGCCACCAGCAGGCGCTGGATGGGCTCCCCTGCGCTGACCGTCTGCGCCGGAATGGCAAACGTCTGGCGCTGACCGTTTTCGTTGAGCGTCAGACCGGCTTGGGTGTTGTAGGCCGCCAGTCGGGCCTCGTCGCGCACGATCAGGCGCACCGGCAGATCCGCCCGGGCCAGTCGCGTGGCCCACAGACTGCCCAAGCTGCCCGCGCCCAGCACATGCCAGCAAACGCGACTCAAAAGAAATCACGCCCGATGACGAAGATCTCGGTGCGCAAGGAAAACCAAATCAACATCGCAGGCTCACATGAACGTGGGAAAAGTCTCGTTATAATGACCGGGCTTTCATACCGTCAAGTCAGGCGTGCTCCATCCACATGTCGAGCCGCGCCGTATCAATTGGAGAATCTAAATGCCCTCGTTCGACGTAGTGTCTGAACTGGATAAACACGAAGTCACGAATGCCGTCGACAACGCGATCAAAGAGCTGGACCGCCGCTACGACCTCAAAGGCAAAGGCAGCTTCGAGTTCACGGAAAAAGACCTGCTGATCAAGATGACCGCCGAAGAAGGTTTTCAGCTCGAAGCCATGATCGAGATCCTCAAGCTGGCCCTGGTCAAGCGCAAGATCGACGTGCAGTGCCTGGAACTGAAGGACCCCTTCGCGTCCGGCAAGGTCATGAAACAGGAGGCCACGCTCAAGGAAGGCATCGACAAGGAGCTGGCGAAGAAGATCGTCGCTCACATCAAGGAAGCCAAGCTCAAGGTTCAGGCTGCCATTCAGGGCGAGCAAGTGCGCGTCACCGGCAAGAAGCGTGACGACCTGCAGGAGGCGATCGCTGCGCTGCGTGGTCACGAGTTCGGCATGCCGCTGCAATTCAACAACTTCCGCGACTGATTCCCCCGCGATTTGCCCTGCGATTTCATGTTGGCTCAGGAACCCGAGGGGTTCCTGTGCGTCCGAATGCAGGTCTGGCTGAAATAACGAGCCCACTTGGCGCCGTTGCTTCAGCCTTCCATGTCGCGACCCCGAGGAGAAATAGATGGACTTGGATTTAAACGGCCAGGTAGACCATCTGGTGAAAGCGTCTCAGGCCTGGATCCCGATGGTCATGCAATACGGCAGCAAAGTGCTGCTGGCAGTGGTCGTCCTGCTGGTCGGCTGGTGGCTGATCAATAGACTGACGTCCCGAGTGGGCGCGCTGTTGGCGCTGCGCCACGTCGACCTGGCGTTGCAGGGCTTTATCAGCAGCATCACCAACATCATTCTGAAGATCCTGCTGATTGTCAGCGTCGCCTCGATGATCGGGGTTGAAACCACCTCGTTCGTGGCCGCGATCGGTGCGGCGGGTCTGGCCATCGGTCTCGCGTTGCAGGGCAGCCTGGCGAACTTTGCCGGCGGCGTGTTGATTCTGCTGTTCCGTCCGTTCCGCATTGGCGACTGGATCGAAGCGCAAGGTGTGTCGGGCACCGTGGACGGGATTCAGATCTTCCACACCGTGCTGCGCACCGGCGACAACAAGACGGTGATCCTGCCCAACGGCAACCTGTCCAACGGCATCATCACCAACACCAACCGTCAGCCGACGCGCAAGATCACCTTCGACGTGGGCATCGATTACGACGCCGACCTCAAGCAGGCGCTGCAAGTGCTGATGGACATGGCGGATGATCCGCGCATCCTGAAGGATCCGGCGCCCCAGGCGGTAGTCGCGGCATTGGGCGACAGCTCGATTACCGTGTCCCTGCGTGTGTGGACCAAGACCGGTGATTTCGGTGAAGTGTCGAACCGCTTCAACGCTGAAATCCGCGACCGCCTGCGCGCGGCCAACATCGATATCCCGTTTCCGCAGCGGGTGATTCGTGTGGTGCAGGATGAGCAGCCCGCAAAGGCGTAACGCTCGATCGCAGAAACCAAAAAGCCCCGACTCGTGAGAGTGCGGGGCTTTTTGTTGAGTGGGAAAGGCTATCTGACGATGGACCTCGCTGCTTTGTACGCGCTCACTCTCGTTCAGACGCCGCGCTGTCGTGCATAAACGCGGTCCCACAGGATAGGGTTCGCCAGCGAATCTTTTTACAGAACCGAATCCGCAGGCTTGGTTTGCTCTTCGGGTTCTGCCGCTTCTTCCCGCGCTTCTCGGCGTGCTTCCTGCGCCCAGTGCAGGGCGATCATGAACAGCGTTGGCACGCCCATCAGCGCGGTCGCCAGGAAGAAGTTGTGGTACCCCAGCTTCTCCACCATGACCCCGGAGTAGCCACCGATCAGGCGCGGCAACAGCAGCATGATCGAGCTGAGCAGCGCGTACTGAGTGGCCGAGAACTTGAGGTTGGTCAGGCTCGACAGATAAGCCACGAACGCCGACGTCGCAAGGCCCGAGCTGAAGTTGTCCAGCGAGATCGTGACGATCAGCATCTTCAGGTTCGGGCCCATGTCGGCCAGCATCAGGAACAGCAGGTTGGTCGCTGCCGAGGTCACACCGCCGATGAACAGGATCGGCAGAATGCCGAAGCGCACGATCGCCAGACCGCCAAACGCCGCGCCGGCCAGCGTCATCACCAGCCCGAAGATCTTGCTGACGCTGGCAATCTGATCCTTGGTAAAGCCCTGGTCGATATAGAACACGTTCGCCATGACGCCCATGACTGTGTCGGACATGCGATAGGTGGCGATCAGCCCCAGTAGCAGAAAGGCCTGCCAGCGATAACGCAGGATGAAATCGTTGATCGGCGTCAGCACCGGCGCCAGGCCGCGGCGGCCCATGGACGACAGGCAGGCCACGGTCAGCAGCGTGTAGAGGATCGCGCGCAGAAAGGCGCGGTCTTCCATCAGCAGGTCTTTCCAGGTGGTGCCCTGAAACAGCACGCTGGCGAAATCGGTGTTGTACAGCTGGGTAAACATCGCCGGCACCGAGACCAGCAGAATGATCAGCACGAACACCGAGGCCAGTTGATGGGCGAAGCCGTAGCGCACGGCCGCCAGCTGGGTGCGGATCGGCACGGACGGTTCACGCATGATCAGGCTGGTGATCAGCGCAGGCACCATGAGCAGGCCGAACAGCACGTAGGTGCCGGCCCAGGCCGAGTGCTTGTAGGCAAAGCCGGTCGAACCGAAGCCTTCGGCGAAGTACAACGCGCCGGCAGTGGCGAGGAGGGCGGCGACGCGGTAGCCGGCCATGTAGCTGGCGGCGAGAGTCGCTTGCTGGCTGTCGCTGGCGATTTCCAGGCGGTAGGCGTCGATGGCGATGTCTTGGGTTGCGGAGGAGAACGCGACCAGCACGGCAATCGCGATCAGCCACGACAGATGCTGCTGCGGGTCACAGAACCCCATGCCGATCAGGCCCAAGGTCACCAGCGATTGCGAAAGCACCAGCCACGAGCGACGTCGGCCGAGCCGGCCCAACAAAGGCAGGCTCCATTGATCGAGCAGCGGCGACCAGACCCATTTAAAGGCATAGGCCAGGCCAATCAGGCTGGCGTAGCCAATGGTTTCACGCGCGACGCCGGCTTCACGCAGCCAGACCGAGAGCGTGGAGAACACCAACATGTAGGGCATGCCCGCGGCAAAGCCGAGCAACAGGAGCACAAACGTAGAGGGGCTGGCATATGCGGCGAGCGCGGCGCGCCAGGTTTTGCGGGGCATGGGCTGGAATCTGCCTCAGGTTACGTAAACAAAGCGCGCACTCTAACCGTTGTGCTCTGTCGGGCGCCAGCCATGACGCTGCATATCCACACGATTGTTACGGATGGTCACGCCCTCGGCCCGCAAGCGCGCCCGTTGCTCCTCGCCCGACACGGTTCCGGGGGCCAGGCTGATGCGCCCGCCGGCGCCAATCACGCGATGCCAGGGCAGGCTGCTGCCGTCCGGCAACTGGCTCAACGCTCTGCCAACGAAACGCGCCGCTCGTCCCAAGCCGGCCAGCTCGGCCAACTGACCGTAACTGACCACCTTGCCTTCCGGCACTTGATGCAGTGTGAGGTATAACGCCGCGCGCCGTGCCTCGGCGGGAGAGAGGCCGGCAGGGTCGTTTTGAGCCGATGATTGTTCGATCACGCATTCGTTCCTGTAAAAGGGATGAACGGGAATTTTCGATAAGGAACTAGGGAAACTTCCTACTGTCAGTGTTACCTGTGTCGGCGGTCTGCCGATTGCCAACCCGTTATCTATCCGGATAATGCCCGATTCTCCGCGAACCAGAGCCTTGTCGTTGCTTATGTTGTCCAGAACCCTGTTGTGCGTTGCTGTTGCTACTGCTTCTACCCCATTGCTCGCCGACACCGTCTGGTTGAAAAACGGCGACAAGATGACCGGGACTATCAAGTTCTTCGACGGCGGCAAGCTGCTGATCAATACCAAATATGCAGGCGACGTCCCGCTGGACTGGAAGGAAATCAAGACGCTGGAAAGTGACCAGCACCTTTTGGTAAAGCAGGACGCCACCACTGGCGAAGTGTCCAAGTCGTTGCAGCCGGCCGAAGATGGCAAGGTCACGCTGGCCAATGGCGATGCGCCGAAGACGGTTGAACTGGCGAGCATCCAGCAGATCATCAAGCCCAAGCCGGTGGTCACCGATCTGGTCTGGAAGGGCAACGTCGATGCTGCACTGGACTTCCAGCGCGCCGAGAACGACACCGACGATTACAACATTGCCTTCAAGACCTCCGCGACCCATGGCCAGTGGCGCCACAACGCCAAGGGCGAGTACAACCGCGAATCGCAGGACAGCCTGACCACCACCAATAACTGGGACGCCGAATACTCGGTCGACCGGTTCTTCACGGACAAGTGGTTCTGGGACGGTCGTATCACCTACAAGCGTGACACCATTGAAGACCTGGCCCGTCAGCGCACCGTGGGTACCGGTCCGGGCTACCAGTTCTGGGACGACGAACTGGGCGCATTCAAAATCGGCGCGCTGCTTAACCGCACCGATTTTGAATATTCCAACGGCGAGAAGGACAACTTCTATTCCGTGTCCGGCACCTGGGACTACAACCGTTACCTGATCGGCAAGAAGGTCGAGTTCTTCACCAACGGTGAAGTCGGCAAGCCTATCAGCGGCGTGGCTGACTACAGCCTTGAGACAGAAGTGGGCCTGCGCTACAAAGTCACCGAATGGGCGTCGCTCAACCTCAAGGCCGAGAAAGACATCATCAGCGGCTCCGACAACGGCGACCTGGACAAGACCCGCTACACCGCCGGTTTTGGTGTTTCCTGGTAAAACAGACTTATCAATGCCTGAGCGTGCGCAGATCACGACCTGATCTGCGTACGTTGGCTTGTCTCATTTTCAAGCGTTTGCTTCTTACGCGAATCCTCCGCGAAATCGTCACCCCCGCTCAATCTGGCACCTTCCTACGATAACGATTATCGTGGGGCCTGCGTCGCCGTCTGCTGCTTCGCGTCCTTCGATGCCTTCGTTTTACTGTTCAGGAGCCTCACATGAGCGCCAGCGCCAACCGGCAAGCCCGTACCTTGCTGCTCAAGGAATACCGCGGCGTGTTATCGACCCATTCCAAGTCGATGCCCGGTTACCCGTTTGGCTCGGTGGTGCCTTATTGCCTGGACGACCAGGGCCGTCCATTGATCCTCATCAGCCGCATCGCGCAGCACACCCACAATCTGCAGCTCGACGCCAAGTGTTCCTTGCTGGTGGGCGAGCGCGGCGCCGAGGATGTGCAAGCGGTGGGGCGCGTCACGCTGATGGCCGAAGCCGAGAAGATCAGCGACGAGGCGCAGATTGAAGCGGCCGCTCAGCGTTACTACCGTTATTTCCCTGAATCCGAGAGTTACCACAGTGCTCACGATTTTGATTTCTGGGTGCTGAAGCCGGTGCGCTACCGGTTTATCGGCGGGTTTGGCGCGATTCACTGGCTGGACGACGCGGCATTGGCCAATCCCTTCGCCGGGGCTGCGGAGGTCAGCATGGTCGAGCACATGAATGCTGATCACGCCAAGGCCATCGCCCACTACGTCGAGCTGGCCGGTTTGCCACAGACCGAGCCCGCCACGCTGGTGGGCATCGACAGCGAGGGCATGCACCTGCGCGTGGGCCAAAGTCTGCACTGGTTGGCCTTCCCGGAGCCCTGTAATACGCCGATACACGTCCGCCAGGCCTTGGTTCACCTGGCTCACGCTGAAAAATGGCCCACACTTGAACAGGCCGAGGCTTGAATTAACGACTTTGCGACGTCACGTAAGGTCTACTGGAAGCCTTCTTCCGTCTAGGAACTCACTTTGATGCGCGTTTTTCTTCTGCTTTTATTACTTTTTCCGGTGCTCGAGCTGTTCGTGCTGGTGAAAGTCGGGATGTCGATCGGCTTTCTGCCGACCTTCCTGCTGGTCGTTGCCGGGTCGATGCTCGGTGTTTTCGTGGTGCGGATCGCCGGTGTCGCCACCGCGTTGAGTGCCCGGCAGAGTCTGGCCCGTGGCGAGCTCCCTGCCCAGCAGATGCTCGACGGTTTGATGATGACCATCGGCGGCGGTTTGCTGGTGCTGCCGGGTTTTATCAGCGACGTGCTGGGCCTGCTGTTTCTCATGCCGTTCACCCGTCGCATGATCGTCGGCAAGGTGCGTAACCGCGCCGAGGCTCAGGCCGCGCGCCAGCGTGCGTTTGCCGAGAACATGCATGCGGCGAATTCGCCAGGTCCCATGCACCCCGGTGCTGCCCGCCCTGAAGCACGTCGCCCTGAAGTCATTGAGGGTGAAGTGATCGAAGGCGAGTTCGAACCCCTCGATAAAAAGTGATTCAACGTCACTACGACACGGCACCTGCGGGTGCCGTGTTCGTTTTCGCGACCGCCATTCATGCAAAAAATTTCTCGGGTCAGCCTTGAAATCGGCTTGCTCGCCCTTATGTATGGGTCACCGCAAGGTTTCTGGCGCGTTTCGTCAGACCGTATTCTGCGGTTCGCTCGCGAACCGTAACCGGCAAGCCCGGATGTTTTAACCCGCCGGTGTCCGCACCGGGCGTTTAAAAACCATAATTAGGAGATCGACAATGAAGCTTCGTCCTCTGCATGACCGCGTCGTAATCCGTCGCAGCGAAGAAGAAACAAAAACTGCTGGCGGTATCGTGCTGCCTGGTTCGGCTGCTGAAAAACCTAACCGTGGCGAAATCATCGCCGTCGGCAACGGTCGCATCCTGGACAACGGTGAAGTACGCGCGCTGGCCGTGAAAGTGGGTGACAAAGTGGTGTTCGGCCCTTACTCCGGCAGCAACACTGTGAAAGTAGACGGCGAAGACCTGCTGGTGATGAGCGAGAACGAAATTCTCGCGGTCGTCGAAGGCTGAGTTGATACCCCATTTCCCGTTACTACAAAGTATTTAAGGAATAACGATCATGGCTGCTAAAGAAGTTAAATTCGGCGATGCTGGCCGTAAAAAAATGCTCGCTGGTGTCAACGTCCTGGCCGACGCAGTAAAAGCAACTCTGGGTCCGAAAGGCCGTAATGTCATCATCGAAAAAAGCTTCGGCGCTCCGCTGATCACCAAAGACGGTGTGTCCGTAGCCAAAGAAATCGAGCTGAAAGACCGTTTCGAAAACATGGGCGCGCAGCTGGTCAAAGACGTTGCCTCCCGTGCAAACGATGACGCTGGCGACGGTACCACCACTGCTACCGTTCTGGCCCAGGCCATCGTCAACGAAGGCCTGAAAGCCGTCGCTGCCGGCATGAACCCGATGGACCTGAAGCGCGGCATCGACAAGGCGACCATCGCCATTGTTGCCGAGCTGAAGAAGCTGTCCAAGCCTTGCACCGACACCAAGGCAATCGCCCAGGTCGGCACCATCTCGGCCAACTCGGACAATTCCATCGGCGACATCATTGCCGAAGCCATGGAAAAAGTGACCAAAGACGGGGTTATCACCGTTGAAGAAGGTTCGGGTCTGGAAAACGAGCTGTCTGTTGTTGAAGGCATGCAGTTTGACCGTGGCTACCTGTCCCCGTACTTCATCAACAAGCCGGACACTATGGTTGCCGAGCTGGACAGCCCGCTGTTGCTGCTGGTTGACAAGAAGATCTCCAACATCCGCGAAATGCTGCCAGTTCTGGAAGCCGTTGCGAAAGCTGGCCGTCCTCTGCTGATCGTGGCTGAAGACGTTGAAGGTGAAGCGCTGGCGACTCTGGTCGTGAACAACATGCGTGGCATCGTCAAAGTTGCAGCGGTCAAAGCCCCGGGCTTTGGCGACCGTCGCAAGGCCATGCTGCAGGACATCGCTGTTCTGACTGGCGGTACCGTTATCTCGGAAGAGATCGGCCTGAGCCTGGAAACCGCTACCCTGGAACACCTGGGTAATGCCAAGCGCGTTATCTTGAACAAAGAAAACACCACGATCATCGACGGTGCTGGCGTTCGTGCCGACATCGACGGTCGTATCGCGCAGATCCGTCAGCAGATCGGCGACACGTCTTCGGACTACGACAAAGAGAAGCTGCAAGAGCGTCTGGCCAAGCTGTCGGGCGGCGTTGCGGTAATCAAGGTCGGTGCCGGTTCCGAAGTTGAAATGAAAGAGAAGAAAGCCCGCGTTGAAGACGCCCTGCACGCAACCCGTGCAGCCGTTGAAGAAGGCGTGGTGCCTGGCGGTGGTGTTGCTCTGGTTCGTTCGCTGCAGGCGATTTCCGAACTGCGTGGCGACAACGCTGATCAGGACGTCGGTATCGCACTGCTGCGTCGTGCGGTGGAAGCGCCTCTGCGTCAGATCGTTGCAAACTCGGGCGACGAGCCTAGCGTTGTGGTCGACAAGGTCAAGCAGGGCACTGGTAACTACGGTTACAACGCTGCGAGCGGCGAGTACGGCGACATGATCGAGATGGGTATTCTCGATCCGGCCAAGGTGACGCGTTCTGCTCTGCAGGCTGCTTCTTCGATCGCCAGTCTAATGATCACCACTGAGGCGATGATTGCTGATGTGGCTGATGAGAAGGCTGCTGGTGGCGGTATGCCTGATATGGGCGGCATGGGTGGTATGGGCGGCATGATGTAAGCCAGCCGTACCCCAATGTAGAAAAAACCCCGCTTCGGCGGGGTTTTTTTATGGGCTTTTTTTGGGCTTGGTGGGGGGGCATATCCATTATTTGTGGTGTGGCTGATTCACCTTTCCGCCCTTACGGCGGGTCACTTTTTCCAAGAGCCGAAAAAGTAACCAAAAAGGCCCTGCTCCTGGTTTGGCCCCTCCTGCGTCGGGGTTCCTTCACTCCGGTCTCGCTCCGTGGGCCCGCGCCGAACGGGCATCCATGCCCTGACGGCGCTCTCGCCGCATCCCTGCGGCTCGGCCCACTGCGCGAGACCTGCGTTCAGCCTGCACCCAAGTCGCGTTTTGTGTCGTCTGGGCTTTTTGTGTACGAAGATCAAAAGCAGATCAAAGGCAGATGCAGATCAAGGGCTTCCCGGCTAAAGCCGGTCCCACTGGCTGGACACGTTGCTTTCAGTGGGACCGGCTTTAGC
>NZ_JASCOY010000179.1:0-4913 GCF_029960075.1 Pseudomonas sp. PS02290 | reverse complement strand
GGCTTTAGCCGGGAAGAGGCCCGCGTGTACACCGTCCATTTTGCAGTGTGACGCAGGCCGCCTTCCCGGCTAAAGCCGGTCCCACAAAAAGCATGCGGTGCATGTGTAGGACCGGCTTCAGCCGGGAAGAGGCCCTTGTGTGCGCTATCAATTTTGCGGCGCGGCACCCGACGCATTTTCGGCTAAAACCGGTCCTACCATTCGCGGCCCGGTCAGTTCCTGCGGCGGGGATTGATCATTCCACCGCCGTGCGCAGTTTCTCGCTGCGACCACGCAGCCATTCCAGCACCAGCAGCAGCACCACTGAGAAGCCGATGAGCAAGGTGGCGGCGGCGGCAATCGTCGGGCTGAGGTTCTCGCGGATGCCGCTGAACATCTGCCGGGGCAAGGTCGCCTGGCCCGGGCCTGCGAGGAACAGCGTGACCACCACTTCATCGAACGAGGTCGCGAAGGCGAACAGCGCCCCGGAGATCACACCCGGTGCAATCAGCGGCAGGGTCACACGCCGAAACGCTGTGGTGGGCGAAGCGCCCAGACTCGCCGCTGCGCGCACCAAGTTGTAATTGAAGCCCTGCAACGTGGCCGACACCGTAATGATCACGAACGGCACACCCAGCACGGCGTGCACCAGGATCAGCGAGATATAGCTGTTGCCCAGCCCCAGCGGCGCAAAAAACAAGTAGCTCGCCACCCCGACAATCACCACCGGCACCACCATCGGCGAAATAACCAGCGCCATTACCAGCGCCTTGCCGGGGAAGTTGCTGCGCGTCAGACCGATGGCCGCCAACGTCCCGAACCCCATCGCCAGCACCGTGGCGGCTGGCGCGACGATCAGGCTGTTCTTCAGGGCGCGCATCCACTCTGCCGAGCCGAAAAAGTCCTGATACCAGTGCAGAGAAAACCCCTGCAGCGGGTAGACCAGAAAGCTGCCGGAGTTGAACGACAGCGGCACGATCACCAGCACCGGCAGCACCAGAAACAACAGAATCAACCCGCACAGCGTGCGCAGCGTGTAATGCCAGACCCGCTCGATGGGCGAGGAATAAGGGCTCAACATGATCGTTCTCCTCAGCTCAGACGCAGGCGGCTGGCGCCGACCAGCCAGTTATAGATCAGGTACAGCACGACGGTCGCCAGCAGCAACAACCCGCCCAGCGCCGTCGCCATGCCCCAGTTGATGCTGGTGTTGGTGTAGAACGCCACGAAATAACTGACCATCTGATCGTTCGGGCTGCCCAGCAGCGCCGGGGTGATGTAGTAACCGATGGCGAGGATGAACACCAACAGACAGCCCGCGCCCACACCGGCGTAGGTCTGCGGGAAATACACGCGCCAGAAACTCGCGAACGGGTTGCAGCCCAGGGAGATCGCGGCGCGCATGTAGGTCGGCGAGATGCCTTTCATCACGCTGTAGATCGGCAGGATCATGAACGGCAACATGATGTGCACCATCGAGATGTAAACGCCGACCCGGTTGAACACCAGCTCCAGCGGTTTATCGATGATGCCCATGGCCATCAGCGCGCCGTTGATCAGGCCGCTCGATTGCAGCAACACAATCCAGGCGGCGACGCGCACCAGGATCGACGTCCAGAAGGGCAGCAGGACCAGAATCATCAACAGGTTGCTCTGCCGTGCAGGCAGATTGGCTAGCAGGTACGCCAGCGGATACGCCAGCAGCAGGCAGATCACGGTGATCACCAGGCCCATCCAGAAAGTGCGGGCGAAGATGTCGATGTAAATCGCCTGATCAGGTGTCGCTGGCGCCACTTCACCGAGGTCATCGATGCGGTGGTCGACAGCGGCCAGCAAGTAATAGGGGGTAAAGCTTGAGGTGTTGCGGCGGATCGCCTGCCAGTACGCGGGATCGCCCCAACGTTCATCGATGGCTTCCAGCGCCTCCTTATAAGAAGCCGGTTCTTCCTTGAATGGCATGGCGCGGGCAGTTTTCGCCAACAGGCTACGGTAGCCCGCCAACTCCTGGTTCAAGCGCTTGGACAGATCGCCCAGCGTCTGATTCTTGCGTGCTTCGGCCAGGTCCTGGCTCGCGGCTTTGTACACCGCCTCAGGCGGCAGCCCCTTGCCGTCCCATTTCGCCACTTCGACCACAGTGAGCGGCATGCCACCCACCACTTCCGGGTTGCTGACGCTTTTGTAGAGCAGTGCCGCGATCGGCACGAGAAACACCAGCAACAGGAAGATCACCAATGGCGCGATCAACGCCTGAGCCTTCCAGCGATTGACGCGCTCGGCACGGGCCAGGCGTTGCTTCAGGGTCGGGCTGGCGCCTTCAGTCAGGGGCACGGCGATGGCCATAGTGAACTCCGAAATCTTTGAACAAAGAGCGCGTCCTCTGCCCTGCTTTCAGACAGGTCAGACGACGCACCCGGATCTAACTCACAACGAAGCGCTTACTGGGCAGTGCTCTTATTTGGCGGCCCAAGAGTTGAAGCGCTGTTCCAGCGACTCACCGAAGTCGGCCCAGAATTTCACGTCGATCTGCACCTGATCCTTGATGTTCTCAGGGGTGGTCGGCATGTTTTTCAGGGTGTCAGCGCTCAGCAATGGGACCGCGCCAGTATTGGCCGGGCCGTAAGCGATGTTTTCGGAATAGGTCTTTTGCTGCTCTGGCTTGAGGGAGTAAGCGATGAACTTCTTCGCTTCTTCGGCGTTTTTTGCGCCCTTCGGAATGGCCCATGCGTCGAAGTCATACACGCCGCCGGTCCAGACCACTTTCAGGTTGCTCTCTTTCTGCACGGCAGCGATGCGACCGTTGTAGGCCGAGCTCATCACGACGTCGCCCGATTGCAGATATTGAGGCGGCTGTGCGCCCGCTTCCCACCACTGAATGCTTGGCTTGAGCTTGTCGAGCATCTTGAAGGCGCGGTCTTGGCCTTCCTTGGTCGCCAACACTTTGTAGACGTCTTTCGGCGCAACGCCGTCGGCCATCAGGGCAAATTCCAGGGTGTATTTGGCGCCCTTGCGCAGGCCACGTTTGCCCGGGAATTTCTCGGTGTCCCAGAAATCAGCCCAACCGGTTGGTGCGGATTTCAGCTTGTCGGCGTTGTAGGCCAGCACGGTGGACCAGACGAAGAAGCCTACGCCGCACTCGGAAATTGCGCCCTTGACGTAGCTGTCCTTGTTGCCGAGATCAACCGAGGCCAGCGACTCGAACATGTCTTCGTCACAGCCGCGGGACAGCTCTGGCGACTCCACTTCCACCAGATCCCAGGTCACGCTCTTGGTGTCGACCATGGCTTTGACCTTGGCCATCTCACCGTTGTATTCGCCGGCGATGATCTTGCCGTTGCCGGCTTTTTCCCACGGCGCGTAGAAGGCCTTTTCCTGGGCCGCCTTGTTCGCGCCACCGAAGGAAATGACCGTCAGGTCCGCTGCCATGGCTTGCGCCGCGCACATCATGCCGACCGATAAGGCGGTGAGCTTCAATGTCTTGAGCATCAGTTTTTCTCTCCACGAACAATGTTGGTTAAGCGATGGGGCGATTTGGCTCGCCTCTGGGTTCTTCGGTTGACGCGTAACGCGGGTGTATCAATGTGCATCCAGCAACGGGTCCAGCGCGCGCGCGTGCTCGACCTGCCATCCAATGGGCACGACATCGCCAACGCTCAGCGCCGGATCCAGCTCGGCGATGGGCTGCTTGACGAAGAAGTCGGTTTTACCGGCCACTTCCAGGCGCACTCGCACGTGGTCGCCCAAGTAGATGAATTCGGCAACACGGCCGGAGAAGCGGTTGACGCAACTCTCGCTGCGGCCGTTGAGGTTTACGCGCTCGGGACGAATAGAGAGCGTGACCGGGCTGCCGGTGGCGCCGACGTTGATCGCCAGCGCTTCGACTTTTTCGCCGCGTGCCAGGCCCACTACACAACGGTCGCCGCTCTGGGTGAGCAAGGTGCCGTTGATGCGGTTGTTCTCGCCAATGAAGTTCGCGACGAAGGTGTTTTTCGGCTCTTCGTAGAGGGTGCGCGGCGGGGCGATTTGCTGGATCTCGCCTTGGTGGAACACCGCGACGCGGTCGGACATGGTCAGCGCTTCGCCCTGATCGTGGGTGACGTAAACGACGGTCACGCCCAGTCGCTGGTGCAGATGTTTGATTTCCATCTGCATGTGCTCGCGCAGTTGCTTGTCGAGCGCACCGAGGGGTTCGTCCATCAGCACCAGCTGCGGCTCGAACACCAGCGCGCGGGCCAGTGCCACCCGTTGCTGCTGGCCACCCGACAACTGCGCGGGGTAGCGATGGGCGAAGGTGCCGAGCTGGACCATGTCGAGGGCACGTTTGACCTTTTCGGCCACGTCGGTCTTGCTCATGCCGCGCACCGACAGCGGGAACGCGAGGTTCTCAGCGACCGTCATGTGCGGGAACAGCGCGTAGTTCTGGAACACCATGCCGATGTCGCGCTTGTGCGGCGGCACATTGTTGATCGAGCGGCCGGCCAGCAAAATCTCGCCAGCGGTGGGCGTCTCGAACCCGGCGAGCATCATCAGGCTGGTGGTTTTGCCGGAGCCGGACGGCCCGAGCAGGGTGAGGAATTCGCCTTTGCAAATATCCAGGTTGAGGTCTTTGACGATCAGGGCTTCGCCGTCGTAGCTCTTTTGCACACCGCGAAAGCTGACCAGAACATCACTCGCCCCAGCGCTTGAATCGACGTTGCTCATTGCCCACACCTTTGTTTGATCCACCGTAGGGATCAAACATAGATGAGCCTGAAGGCCGCGCAAATCGGGGCGTGAGAGAGAATGACCTAGGCGGGGTGGAAGGTTTCGGGTAGGGATTGCCCTACAGGGATGGCGGGGATAGGTATGTGGCCCGAAAGTTATTTATGGCTTGGTCTGGCGTCTTCGCGAGCAAGCTCACTCCTACAGGGGATCGCAATAACCTGTAGGAGTGAGCT
>NZ_JASCOY010000178.1:0-4937 GCF_029960075.1 Pseudomonas sp. PS02290 | reverse complement strand
CCTGGTTGGGTTCCTCCTTCGTCGGAATACCCTCAGTCCGACGACGCTCCGTGGGCCCGCCGCCATCCGCCATCCATGGCGGGGGGCGGCTCTCGCGGCATCCATGCCGCTCGGCCCACGGAGCGAGACCTGCGTTCAGCCTGCACCCAAGTCGCGTTTGGCGGTGTCTGGGCTTTCTGTGTATGAGGATCAAGAGCAGATCAACGGCTTCCCTGGTAGGACCGGCTTCAGCCGGGAAGAGGCCGGTGTGACCGCCACCAATTTCACTGACTACACGCGCTGCTTTATAGTGGGACCGGCTTTAGCCGGGAAGAGGCCGGTAGGTGCGCCATCAATTGGGATGGTTGAAACCAGCTCCTGACTGCACGCGTTGATCGTCCCCACGCTCTGCGTGGGTATGCATCCCCTGGCGCTCTGCGCCGAAATCTGTCCGCCAATCCATTTCCGTTTGCCTCGACGGCATTGAGCTGTTATCTGTACGTCCGTCCAGTGTTCCGATCGACGGCCAGCCTTTTAAGTGACTTCCATTTCCGCTCTTTCCCCCGATACCTGCGCAGCTCCTGTCGAGCCTGTGGCGGTGGCGGCTGTCGATCCGGAAACGGGTTACCGGGTGGCGGTGCGGGAGTTGTGTGAGTTTACGGCGAAGGCGGGGGATCTGGATTTGCGCTTTACGCCGTCGCCCACGGCGCAGGAGGGGATTGCCGGGCATCGGACGGTGGCGGCGCGGCGGGGGCCGCAGTATCAGGCTGAGGTGGCGTTGAGCGGGGTGTTTCATGAGCTGAGGATTCGGGGCAGGGCGGACGGCTACGATGCTGCGCTGAACCAGCTCGAGGAGATCAAGACCTATCGCGGTGATCTGAGCAGTCTGCCCGCCAACCACCGGCAGCTGCACTGGGCCCAGGCGAAGGTGTATGGCTGGCTGCTGTGCGAGCAGTTGCAGCTGGCCGAGGTCAATCTTGCGCTGGTGTACTTCAACATCATCAGTGAGCAGGAAACCCTTATTCAGCAGCGTTTCACGGCAGCCGAGTTACAGGGGTTTTTCGAAACTCAGGCCGGCATCTTCCTGCAGTGGGCGCGGCAGGAACTGGCCCACCGCGACGCCCGCGACCATGGGCTCAGCGCTCTGAAGTTTCCCCACGCCGATTTCCGCACCGGGCAGCGGGCGTTGGCCGAGTCGGTGTACAAGGCGGTCAGCACCGGGCGCTGTTTGATGGCCCAGGCGCCCACCGGCATTGGCAAGACCATCGGCACGGTGTTCCCGATGCTCAAAGCCGCGCCGACGCGCAAGCTGGACAAGGTGTTTTTCCTCACCGCCAAGACCCCGGGGCGCAAGCTGGCGCTGGATGCGCTGAGCGTGATTGGGCGGAGTGCTCCAGAGCTGAACCTGCGCGTGCTGGAAATGGTCGCCCGGGACAAGGCCTGCGAATACCCGGACAAGGCCTGCAACGGGGATTCATGCCCGCTCGCCAAAGGTTTTTACGACCGGCTGCCGGCGGCGCGGAGCGAGGCGATGATCAAGCCGTGGCTCGATCAGGCCGGCGTGCGCGAGGTTGCGCTGGGCCATCAGGTCTGCCCGTATTACCTGAGCCAGGAGCTGGCGCGCTGGTCGGACGTGGTGATCGCCGACTACAACTACTATTTCGACCTCAGCGGCATGCTGTTCGGGCTCAGCCAGTTCAATCAGTGGCGCGTCGCGGTCTTGGTGGATGAGGCGCACAACATGGTTGAGCGGGCGCGGTCGATTTACAGCGCGACCCTCGATCAGCACAGCATGAATCAGGTGCGGCAGAGCGCGCCGGAGCCGGTGAAAAAGGCCTTGCAGCGGCTCAACCGCGACTGGAATGCCCTGCACAAGGAACAAGTCGCCCCTTACCAGGCCTACGCCGCCACGCCGGCCAAGTTTCTCAACAGTCTCAACCTGTGCATCACCGCGTTTGGCGACTACTTCAACGAGCACCCCCATGCGGCCAACGGCGAGCTGCAGAGTTTCTACTTTGAGGCGATCCAGTTCGGTCGCATTGCCGAGTTGTTCGACGAGCATTTCCTGTTCGATATCAGCAAGCGTGAACTGGGCAGCAAGTCGCTGTCCCGGCTGTGCCTGCGCAATGTCGTCCCGGCGGGGTTTGTGCGTCCGCGCCTGACCGCCGCGATCAGTGCGGTGCTGTTTTCCGCGACCCTCAATCCAAGGCATTTCTACCGCGACTTGCTGGGCCTGCCCGACACCACGGCCTGGGTCGACGTCGAGTCGCCGTTCCAACGGTCGCAGCTAGACGTCGAAATCGTCAGCCGCATTTCCACCCGCTACACCCATCGGCAGGCCTCGCTGGCGCCCATCGTCGAGCTGATGGCGCGGCAGTTCGAAGCGCGGCCGGGCAACTATCTGGCGTTTTTCAGCAGCTTCGATTATCTCCAGCAAGTCGCCGAGCTGATGGAGCGCAGCCACCCGGCTGTCCCGGTCTGGAAACAATCCCGGGGCATGGCCGAGGCCGAACGGCAGGCCTTTCTCGATCGCTTTACCCCCGCCAGTCAAGGCATCGGTTTTGCGGTGCTGGGCGGGGCGTTCGGCGAGGGCATCGACCTGCCGGGGGCTCGGTTGATCGGTGCGTTCATCGCCACCCTGGGCCTGGCGCAGATCAACCCGGTCAACGAGCAACTTAAACAGCGCATGAGCCTGTTGTTCGGCGCCGGTTACGACTACACCTATTTGTACCCCGGCATGCAGAAAGTGGTGCAGGCCGCCGGCCGGGTGATTCGGGGTCTGGACGATCGCGGCGTGGTGGTGCTGATCGACGATCGCTTCGCCGAGCGCAAGATCCAGCAACTGTTACCGGCGTGGTGGCAGCTATGATGTGGGGCAGCTAATTGTCTCAAGGCGTTACGGATCGATAGCCGAGCGCCACGGTCCAACTGCCAGTAAACTGCCGCGTCACTGGCATTTCAGGCGGCGTTTCAGGGCGTTTCCCGCCTGGTCGGGACTTTTTCTTTTTGTCATTTCCCTATTTTTCATCCACGGAGGTTTCGCATGAGTATCAGTCCATTCGCGGGCAAACTGGCGCCCGCAGAATTGCTGGTCGATCTTCCTCGTCTGGTGACGGCCTATTACACCGGCCAGCCCGACGCGTCGGTGGCGACCCAGCGTGTTGCCTTCGGTACTTCCGGGCACCGCGGCAGTTCTTTCGAATTAAGCTTCAACGAGTGGCACGTGCTGGCCATCAGTCAGGCGATCTGCCTGTACCGCCAGGCCAACGGCATCGACGGCCCGCTGTTCCTCGGCGCCGACACTCACGCACTGTCGACCCCGGCGGCCGCTTCGGCGCTGGAAGTGCTGGCGGCCAACGGCGTCAACGTGATGATCTCCGAGGGTGACGAATACACCCCGACGCCGGCGATCTCCCACGCCATCATCTGCTACAACCGCGGGCGCAAGACCGGTCTGGCCGACGGCATCGTCATCACGCCCTCGCACAACCCGCCGGAAAGCGGTGGCTTCAAGTACAACCCCACCAACGGCGGCCCGGCTGACTCGCACATCACCAAGTGGATCGAGAACAAAGCCAACGAATTGCTCGCCGAGCGCATCGTCAATGTCCAGCGCATCACCCACGACAAAGCCCTGCGCGCCGACACCACCCATCGCCATGACTACATCAACACGTACGTGGCTGACTTGAAAAACGTCATCGACATGGACGCCATTCGTGGCGCCAACCTGCACCTGGGCGTTGACCCGCTGGGCGGGGCGGGTGTGCGTTACTGGTCGGCGATTGGTGAGCACTACGGCCTGAATCTGGAAGTGGTGAACACGTTCGTCGATCCGACCTTCCGGTTCATGAGCGTGGACTGGGACGGCAAGATCCGCATGGACCCGTCGTCCAATTTCGCAATGCAGAGCCTGATCGGTCTGAAGGACCGCTTCCAGGTGGCCTTTGCCTGCGACCCGGACCACGACCGTCACGGCATCGTGACGCCGACCGGCGGCCTGCTGGCGCCGAACAATTACCTGGCGGTGTCGATCGATTACCTGTTTCAGAACCGTCCTGACTGGCGCGCCGATGCGGCCGTCGGCAAGACCGTGGTCAGCAGCGGGATGATCGATCGCGTGACCCAACGTCTGGGCCGCCGCCTCTACGAAGTGCCAGTGGGCTTCAAGTTCTTCGCCGAAGGGTTGTACGAGGGTTCGCTGGGCTTTGGCGGTGAGGAGAGTGCCGGTGCGTCGTTCCTGCGTCGCGACGGGACGGTCTGGACGACGGACAAGGATGGTTTGATCCCGGCATTGCTGGCCGCGGAAATCCGCGCGCGCAAAGGCCGTGACCCGAGCGAGATGTACAAGGCGTTGACCGATGAGCTGGGCGAACCAGTGTCGACCCGCGTCGAGGCAAAGGCCAACTTCGAGCAGAAGGCGCTGTTGAGCAAGCTGTCGCCGGAGCAGGTCACGTCCACTGAGCTGGCGGGTGAGAAGATTGAGAGCATCCTGAGCAAGGCGCCGGGCAATGATCAGGCGATTGGTGGCTTGAAGGTCATTACCGAGAACGGCTGGTTCGCTGCGCGGCCGTCGGGTACTGAGGATATTTACAAGATCTACGCCGAGAGCTTCAAGGGCGAGGAGCATCTGAAGCGTCTGGTGGCTGAGGCGCAGGTGCTTGTTGACGGCGCGATAGCGCCTTGAAGGTACGAAGATCAAGAGCGTCTGCCTAAGGGCAGACATTTCGCCTTCGGCGACTTACTTTTGAAAAGCACCAAAAGTAAGCAAAAGTGCCTGCTCTCGGCTGGGCCCTTCCTTCGTCAGGGTTCCCTCACTCCGACGACGCTCCGTGGGCCCGCGCCGAACGGACATCCATGTCCTGACGGCGCTCTCGCGGCATCCATGCCGCTCGGCCCACTCCGCGTCGTCTACGTTCGGCCTGCACCCAAGTCGCGATTTGTGGTGTCTGGACTAC
>NZ_JASCOY010000177.1:0-5177 GCF_029960075.1 Pseudomonas sp. PS02290 | reverse complement strand
TAAGACCCCGGGCGTGATCACCGCCGGGGGGGCGGGGTGTGCGCACCCGGCGCCGCTTCTCACCTTCGCACCGAGATAACCGCCATGAACTGGTAATGAACGGATTCAACCCGACCCCAGGCCCGACTTTATGTCGGGCTTTGTCGTTTCTGGACCGAGACGAATAATCAAACAAACGCGGCGTTGACGGGTCTACCACGCCAATGGCCGGCATTGATGAACGCTCACAATGCCTGCTGTAGCTGGATCTGCCGTCCACGGCGGTCGCAGTGCCAAACCCTCTACGGCGAGAAAAAAAATGGCTCAGGTAACGAAAACAGCACTGCAGAGTAAAGCGGATGAGGCGGTTCTCGTGACTGCTCATGGCACGTATGACAGCTACGTGGGCACGGCGGATGACGACACCCTCACGGGCACCACAAAGCGGGATTTCATCTTTGGAGGCGATGGCGACGACATCCTCACCGGTCAGGGAGGGGATCCCAATCCGTTCAGCAACGCACAGGATCGCTATAACGGCGGTGCCGGCGTCGACACCCTCATCAGCCATCCTGCCTATTACTACGGCAACACCTTCGTCTACACATCAGTGACGGACAGTTACTTCGACAAACAGGGCTCGCACTCGGATCTGATCAAAAACTTCCAATCCAATGACGTACTTGACCTGACAGCCCTCGGGCTGGAGCGGGTCGGCAATGGCCACAACGGCGATCTGGCGGTCACTTACAACGCTGACGAGAACGTCACCTATGTTCGCTCGCTGGACAAAAACGCCGAGGGGCAGGCATTCGAAGTCCGGCTGGAAGGCGACCACGCCGCTCAGCTCGGCACGCAGAATTTCGCCCTGCGTTACGACCTGACGGCAGAAAGCAATGGCCGCGAACATCACGAGAGCGAAAAGCAATATGTCATCAGCGGGACCGATGGCGATGACTTTTTGATCGTTCCCAAAAGCGGCAACATCGTCACAGGTGGCGGTGGCGCTGATGAGATGTACAGCGGCGATGCACGTAACACCTTCGCCTTCGAGCACCTCACCGACAGCTTTGTTAACGACAGCTCGGGACACTCCAGTGTCGATTTCATCCACGACTTCCAGCTTGGCGAGGGCGACCTTCTGGACGTTTCGGCACTGGGTTTCACCGGCCTGGGCGATGGTTATAACGGCACCCTCAATTACAGCTACGACAGCGAAGCGGGTTACGCGATTGCCCAATCCTTCGAGGCCGATGAAGACGGCAACCGTTTCGTGGTGCACCTGACACAATACGAACGGTATCCGCTCACTGGCCTGCAGGACATGGACCGGTTCACCTTTGCCGGGGACTCTGCAGCAGACCGCGCCAACCAGACGCTGACCGGCGACAACTACCGTGACGAGTTCACCAACTCTGCCGCAGGCGGCATCCTTGTCGGGGGCGGTGATGATGACCTGCTGGTCGGCAACACCGGCGTCGACACCTTTCGATACGTCGAGAAGAGCGACAGCTTTCGGGGCAATTCGGACTTCATCAAAAACTTCGATGCCACACAGGACCGGATCGATGTGTCAGCGCTGGGTTACACCGGCCTGGGCGACGGCACCGATGGCACCCTCAAGTTGATCTACGACGCGGCCACGCACCGTACCTATCTGAAGGATTACGAAGCGGACGCTGACGGTCACCGATTCGAGATCAGTATCGACAAGAACGTCGCCAAGACTTTCACCGCTGATAACCTGATCGTGGCTGACGCGAACACTGCACACATCGAGCTGGTGGGCCTGGCACCTGCCGACCTGCACCCGATTGGCTGAATCCAGAAGCGCCATCCCAATAGGGCAGGCATGAAAAAGCCGTCGCAAATGCGACGGCTTTTTTTGCAGCAGGAGCGAATACAAACGTACGCCCACGCTGATACTGCTCACTGAATCTCAGTCAACGCTTTTAGCCCACACCGCCTGGGCGTTGGTGAATTCACGCAGGCCGAAGTGGGACAGTTCGCGGCCGTAGCCACTCTTCTTGACGCCGCCCACCGGGATCCGCGCGTTCGTCGCCGGGAAACCATTGATGAACACGCCGCCGGTTTCCAGACGCCGGGCGATGCGTTGTGCGCGCGGGATGTCCTGGGTCCACAGGCTGCCGCCCAGTCCATAGTCACTGGTGTTCGCCAGCACGATGGCGTCTTCGGCGTTGGCGGCAATGGTAATCGCTGCCACGGGGCCGAAGGTTTCCTCATCGAATGCGGCCATGCCTGGCTTCACATCAGCCAGCACGGTGGGCGCGTAGAAGTTGCCGGGGCCTTCGATCTTCTTCCCGCCCAGCAGCAACGTCGCGCCGGCGGCAATAGTGCGTTGAACCTGGCCATCCAGCTCATCGCGCAAATCAGCGCGGGCCATCGGACCGACGTTGATCGCGCTGTCCAGCGGGTCGCCGACTTTCAGTTGCTCGACCGCAGCAACGAATTGACGCGTGAATTGCTCGGCGATCGGTGCCTCCAGAATGAAGCGCTTGGCCGCCAGACAGACCTGGCCAGCGTTCTGGAACCGCGCTTCGACGGCGGCTTTCACCGCAAGGTCGATATTGGCGTCGGCCAACACAATGAAAGCGTCCGAGCCGCCCAGCTCCAGCAGGCTCTTCTTGAGCGCCTTGCCCGCCGTGGCTGCCACGGCAGAACCTGCGCGCATGCTGCCCGTCAGGGTGACGGCGGCGATGCGCGGGTCTTCGATAGTGCGGGCCACGGTGTCGTTGTCAGCGATGAGGTTGGTGAACAGCCCTTTGGGAAAGCCTGCCGCCTCGTAAGCTTCTTGCAGCGCGTAAGCCGAGCCCATGACGTTCGGCGCGTGCTTGAGCATGAAGCCATTGCCCGACAGCATGATCGGCCCGGATGCACGAATCACCTGCCACAGCGGGAAGTTCCAGGGCATCACCGCCAGCACAGTGCCAATCGGCAGGAAGGACACGTGTACTTCGTCGTCGCTGCCTACATTGACGGGCTCATCGGCAAGAATCGCCGGGCCATTGTCAGCAATCCACTCGATCGTGGCCGCGCACTTCTCCACTTCTCCACGGGCCGCCGCCAGGGTCTTGCCCATTTCAGCGGTGATCAGCGCAGCGAAGGACTCCGAGCGCCCACGCAGGGTGTCTGCCAGACGGCGATAGGCCGCTACGCGCTCGCGCATCGGCGTGGCGCGCCACAGACGAAAAGCAGCAGCATTCACGTCCAGCAACTGCTCGACGTCGGTCTGGGTCTGGAAGGGGTAAGTGGCGATCAGCTCACCGGTGGCCGGGTTGCGTGACGTAGCGACGTTTGCGGCGGAGATCGGGCTCAAGTCAGACATCGTGATTACCTCGTTGACGGTCGGTGCAGCGCATGTGCGCTGCGATGACCGCCACTCTAGGCAAGCCCGAATAAGCCAGGAAGGCGTGTTGTTATCCTATGACCGTGAGTCATAGGCAGTGTGGCGGGGAATGTAGGTCACCAGCGACAGGTCCGGCCGCCCTTCAGGCGTCAGCGCGACGTAGGTGAAATCGATATGGCCGCTGATGGGGTGCAGCAGACGCTTGCGGCCCTCCTCGAAACCTTTGACCTCGGTGTCCTGCCACCACTCTTTGAATTCAGGGCTCAGGGACGAGAGTTCTTCGATCAGGCTGTCGAACGGTGCCTTGTCCTGGGCCAGCGCGCGCGATGCCCGAAACGCACTGATCATGCCACGTGCCATCTGCTCCCAATCCAGAATGATGGTTCGGTAAGGGATGTACAGAAACAACAGACGCAGCGTGTTGCGCTCATGGGGCTGCAACGAACCGTAGTCGACGAACAGCTCGGCGATGGCGTCGTTCCACGCCAGGATGTCGAGCCGAGCGTTGCGCACATACGCCGGAATGGGGTTGATTGCGCGCACCAGCATTTCCAGGCCGGCGGTCACCCCGCCGCCGGTCGCAGCAACCGGCACCTCCAGTGCGGAAAGCGCATACAGGTGCGCGGACTCCACACGATCGAGCTTGAGGACTTTGGATATCCGTTGCAGCGCGTCCGGCGAGGGCTGAATGTCGCGGCCCTGTTCAAGCCAGGTGTACCAGCTGACGCTGACCCCGGCAAGCGCCGCCACTTCCTCACGGCGCAGTCCCGGGGTGCGGCGCGGCCCTTCTGGCAGGCCGAAATCGTTCGGGTCGAGGCGCGCCCGTCGGCTGGACAGAAAATTGCCGAATTCGCGCCGCTGCTCTATCGAAGGTCTTTTTGCCATAACTCGCTCGTGGTCCACGTTTTGGTTGATCGCGGAAAACGGGCATCGTGGGTCAAGCTCTGGCGTGGGTCAAGCCGGTCAAGGTATCGGCGATGGCTTTGGTGCGCCGCGCCGTGCCTTCGGTGGCCTGGTTCGAGTTTTCCAGTGAGTCGAGCATTTCGCGTAGCGCGCCGACGCCGGTGGACTGGTCCTCGATCTGCTGCGCCACCCGCTGGATCTCGCTGGAGAGCAAGTCAATGTCGACGCCGATCTCGGCCGCGTTCTTGCGGGTGATTTCCGCCAGCTTGCGCACTTCGTCGGCGACCACGGCAAAGCCTCGGCCCAGATCCCCGGCCCGCGCCGCTTCGATCGCAGCGTTGAGCGCCAGCAGATTGGTCTGGCCGGCGATCTGTTGAATCACCTGCACGATGGACTGGATACGCAGGCTCGATTCCGCGAGGGCTCGTGCGCCGACCACCGCTTCGTCCGCCTGGCTGACCAGCGCTACAACGGTATTGCCGGCGTTTGTCGAGACCGTGTTCTGCTGGTCGATCGTGCCGGCCAGATCGTCCATCGACAGGTGCAGCTCGCCGGAGTAGTGCTTGATCTGCGTGGACATCTCTTCCTGCTGCTGACCGGCCTGGGCAAGGACCCGACCCAGTGCGGCAAGGCCTTCGAAGACCGGAAGGACTTTGGTATCCAGCCCGCGGGTGTCCAGCGCGGTGTTGAAGTCGTTGAGCTTGAACGCCTCGATCTGCTTCACGATGACGTGATTCAAACCCACCATCTTCTTAAGCTGGCGGCGCAGGAAAAACGCCTTGAATTCGCCACAGTGCGCGATGAAATTGTCCACATACTCATCCGTGAATGACGCGCCTTTTGCCACCCGAAAGAAGAAGATCGCCGTGAGCGTCTGGTGCAGGTTCAGGCCGAGAATTTCACCAAAGGTCGAGAACCCCACCAGCGG
>NZ_JASCOY010000176.1:0-5220 GCF_029960075.1 Pseudomonas sp. PS02290 | reverse complement strand
TTTGCGTTTGAAGATCAAAAGCAAATCAAAAGCTTCCCGGCTAAAGCCGGCCCCACTGGCTGCATGCATTGCTTTTAGTGGGACCGGCTTTAGCCGGGAAGAGGCCTGTTTGTGCACCGATATCGTCGGAGGGTGAGCTGGATACCCACCCATCATTCACTTGTACGATGTCTTATCACGAGGTATTACTAGCGTCCCGTAAAAAAATAATAGAACGGAGATCGCTACATGGACTCATCCCTGTCCGCCTTGCCCCCGCACGCTGAAACCGCTAGTCACTCAAGCGGCAACACGCGCCGCAGCTTCCTGAAAAAATCCCTCGCTGTCTCTGCCACGCTGGCCACCGTCGGCACCGCCGCCCTGCCCCGCCTCGCGTCTGCCGCAGAGCCCCTGAGCCAGCGTTACCCGGATCCGCTCATTCACATTCTCGACGACAGCTTTCTCGAACTGCGTGTCTTCAACGCCAGCGTGGAAAAACTCGCCACCGGCATGCGTTGGGCCGAGGGGCCGGTGTGGGTCGGCGACGGGCGTTACCTGCTGGTCAGCGATATCCCCAACAACCGCATCATGCGTTGGGACGAAATCACCGACACCTTCACGGTGTACCGCGAGCATTCCAACTTCTCAAACGGCATGTGCCGCGATCGTCAGGGACGCCTCATCGTCTGCGAAGGTTCGACCACGACCAGCGAAGGCCGGCGCATCACCCGCACGGAATACAACGGCACCATCACCGTGCTGGCCGACAGCTTCGACGGCAAACCCTTCAACTCCCCCAACGACATCGTCTGCAAAAGCGACGGCTCGATCTGGTTCAGCGACCCGCCCTTCCAGACCAGCAACAACTACGAAGGCCACAAAATCACCCCGACCCAGCCCCACGCTGTCTACCGCATCGACGGCGAGACCAGGAAAGTCACCCGGGTGATCGACGACCTCGCCGGCCCCAACGGCCTGTGCTTCTCCCCTGACGAAAAGACCCTGTACGTCGTCGAAGGTCGCGCCAAACCCAACCGCCTGATCTGGGCCATCGCGGTCAAGGACGACGGCACCCTGGGCGAACGCCGCAAACACATCGAAGGCCTGGACTACGCCGCCATCGATGGCATGAAGTGCGACGAAGCGGGCAACCTGTGGTGTGGCTGGGGAGGCAACGGCGACCCCAAGGCCGACCTCGAAAAACTCGACGGCGTGCGTGTCTTCAACCCCCAGGGCAAGGCCATCGGGCACATCTCGTTGCCAGAACGCTGCCCGAACTTGTGCTTCGGCGGACGCGAAGGGAATCGGCTGTTCATGGCGAGCAGCCACTCGATTTATTCGTTGTTTGTGAATACGCGTGGGACTGGGTTTGCGGTGTAAGGGGCTGGCTGGATCACAAGACGGTCAAACGACCGTCTACCTCCGCACTCTTGGACTTAAGGGGACCGTCCCCTTAAGGATTTAAGTGTCACAGTCCGAAAATATCAAGATGTCCAAGTTGAAATGCCTCGCTCAGCTCAACTTCCTCATTAACGTCCCCCTCACTCAAACACTTGCATGGCCTATTCTCCAGCGCTGCGCGCACTAGGTCATGTAGCGCCGACGATTTAAAATTGACCTCAAGCCATAGTGTACTGTCATCATCATGGCTCAAGCGTGCGTCATAATCCGCTGTAGTCTTAGAATTTTGATCTTTCAAGTACAAAAATTCTTGATCTACCCGAACGCAAGACTCACTCGCCTTTAAAGAATCCATAATGCGCTGAGCTGTAAGATCGTTGGAAAATACCAATCTATATTCATGACTCATGAGCCGTGCGGCCTCCCTCGGACTGTGTGTAAATCAATGGAATTAAGAATGCCGATATGACTTTTGTTTGGATCCGTCGTGCCGGTGCCATGATCATCTAGAGTGTTTCCATAAGGATTAACTTTATTGAGCGAAAGGAGTCCGACCCCTTTAACAGTCCCTCTAAGCCTGATTGGTCACAGGCGAGCGAGATTTTCTGCCCCGAACGCAGGATAGGTCTGTCATAGGGTGCCGGTGCAAAAGATCGGTATTGCACCTGGCGTTGCGAGTTGCGCCTGCTCACCGGTCTTACGCCCAAATATCAAGTTCTCCATGGCTTGAACAAAGCCCAGTCCCTGTATCCAAAGCCCGTCGTGGATGAGGCTCAAGAGGTAGCAGCAACCCTTTTCGTCGATCAACAGCGCGCCGTGGCCGTGATGGACTTCGGCGATGCTCACCAAGGTAGTGCCCAGGCGTTGCTCCCACTCAAGGAAATCTTCGCTTCCATGCAGATGTTCAAATGTGCCAAAGGCGACATCACTGGTAGCACACTCCTCTCCTGCGCCGCAGATGCCCACTTGCACCCCGGCAAGCTGTTTAAGTAGAGCAGCGGCAGGATGCTCGGGTGGAACGTAACGCGGTAGTGGTACGGTGGAGGTGCTGGGCCAGCCTGCGGCGAGAAAAAGTGGGCTCAGGCTTTCAGGGAGTTCGATCAGCGGGGGTACGTTCAGTGTGTCGGTCACGATTTCACCAAGCTGTTAGTGGGAGATATAAAGAAAAAATAAAGGAGTCTGTCCCATTCGAACACGCTGGAATCGGATCGGATCGGATCGGTCAGGCCGACTTCTTCGGCGAATTCAGAGAGTTAAAGGGTCCGTCCCCTTCAACTCTGTAGTGTTGGAGGATGCTTAAGACGAAAGGCCTTATGTAATGGAACTTCATCATCTTGCTCCCCACCCTCTAAGCATCTGTATTGTTTGGTGTCAATTGCAGCCTTCAGCAACTCGTATAAATTCGGGGATCGAAAGCCTACTTCGAGCCAGAGTGAATTAGAGTCCTCTAGCGTTAGTCTCACATCATAGGCTGCTTCACTGTTCACACTCAGCTCTTTCAAGCAAATACATTCGCCAGCCGCACCAATGCATGCCGTACTGGTTTTCACCGAGTCAAGGACATTGCGAGCTGAAAACGAGTCCTCGAATACTAATCTGAATTCATAGCTCATAATCCGCGTGGTTTCCCCCGGACAATAGGTAAGTCTTTAGGGTTACGAATACCAATATGGTACTTATCTGGATCGGTTGTTATCTCTCCTTTATCGTCAAGCTGGTTTTCACATGGGTCCTCTTTGTGCATGTGCGAGTTAAAGGGGTCTGTCCCCTTTAGCCCAAGATCAACACGTTCGTGCCTAGTGCCTTCCACTCTAAAGGTGTGACTGATAAAAGCATCTGCGCCTCCGCACTTACTCGCATTATCGATATATTTTCCGCCTTTTTGAAAGCATCGTCACGGATGGCAAGATCCTTCCTGAGAAGTGTTGCCTTTAACTCACTCAGATTTTGCTTAGAGTTAACGGGGTCCGTACCCTTTAGCCTCTTAAGCCAGCTAAAGGGGGCAGCGCACTTTCGCTTTTTATCTGCACAATTAAGAGGGGTCACCCCCTATAATGCTCTACATTAATAAAAGATTAACTCGCGGACGCTGTTCACGAAACGAATCTCGGCATCACCGCCCACTATTTCTTCAAACTCTCTAAAAAAGAAGTCCAAGTCCTTTGAGAACACAAAGAATGCATCACGACCATGCTCTCCAGACACCAATGCTCGTAGTATGTAGTGGCAGCTTTCATGTAGTGTTTCATACAACTCTTTTCCGATTATCGATAAATATTGAGCCTGAACAATACTAGCTAGCATCGAACTTTTAGGCATTGTTGTGGGCCTATGCCTCGAGATCACGTTGTGTCTCCTGAGGTCTTTGTCATACTGCATATGTTCTTGAACCAGCCTTTCGAATTTGCCGGCTTTACCTCGAAACAGGAGCCGAGGCATTCCTTCGACGTCTTCCGCCAGTGGTATTTTTATACTCAAATTATTTATATCGACTGAATAGCATTTTGATACAAGCGCTTTTATAGCCGCTTCACCTTGGGCCGTCGTTCCGAAGCCAACCCCTCCTTGCAGATTCGTAGCCATCACCAAGGCGAACTCGTCAGTATCATCCGCGGACATTTCTCTTATAAAATCGTTAGCATGTTTTTTAAACTCACCAAATTCGGCTTTAAAGCATAAGATCTTGTAGTATTTCATATCAGATTCCTTTACGTCCTGCCGGGTAGGTGAACACTATTACCGCACCCTTTGTATTTGTGGCGTGAAGATGTGGAATTTCATGGTGAGCTGGTTGATCATCTCCGACCAAGTCAGGGTGCCCATCTGGATGCTCGAACACCTCTGCTACCCCATTTTTATCCCTGCGCCCTAGCGTGGTGATCCCGCGACTTTTCATACAGTTGCAATTCACTCCATGGCTACTCAGGTTGAGATCTTTCATTGGGATCGCCTCCCCACCTCTACCTAACCGCGGTACCTGAGCATGTTGCTGGGCCTTTTTCATTGCGCTCCTACGGCTATTTGTTGCGACAACTTTTTGCAAACCGAGTGGGTCGATCCAACCCGTCGGATTTGAAACGTAGTGATAGAGATTTAGCCCACCACTGTAGCCAATCGGATCCTTGCTAATAAACCGACCGACCCTTGGATCATAGTACCGATGCCGGTTGTAGTGCAGGCCGGTTTCGTGGTCGTGGTATTGGCCTTGGAAACGGATGGGGTTGGTCAGGCCGACTTGCTGGGCGAACTCTGAGCGCTGTTCTTGCGCCTCGCCCCACGCTTTGTATTGGGCGCTCCAGGCGGTGTTGCCGTTTTGGTCGGTCATTTCCTGGGGCGTGCCGAGGTGGTCGCATTGGTACCAGGCAAGGGCGTCGATCGGCAGCGCTGTGGGTTTGTAGGTCCAGAGCGGGTCTTCTATGAAGTTGTAGCGGCCGGTGTAAGTTGGCTGGCTGACGAGACGAATCGTTTCGTGGCGGATGGCTTGGGCCACCGGGACGAATGTGCCGGGCTCGTGGATGTAATGGACCGTGCGGCCTAGCGCGCCGGCGTAGGGCGGCGGGCTGCTTTCCCAGGCGAGGTTGTCGCCATCCCAGCCGTACAGGGTAAAGCCGCAGCCGAGCGCGCGCTCTTTGCGGGCGTGTTCGTTTTCGTTCCAGCCTGTGCCGGCTTCGGGGCGCGGGCGGTAGTGGGCTTTTGAAAGTTTGTAGAGGCGGCGTCCGAGGGGGTCGTAGCCGAAGTCGACAGTCAGACGCGGATCGCGGAAGTGCACCAGACGATCGAATAGATCCCAGTGCAGTCCGCTGCGCAGACCGTTGGTCCAGCGCTCGGTTTGGTTACCGC
>NZ_JASCOY010000175.1:0-5328 GCF_029960075.1 Pseudomonas sp. PS02290 | reverse complement strand
GGAATTTAATCTTGACGATGACCTACTCTCACATGGGGAAACCCCACACTACCATCGGCGATGCATCGTTTCACTGCTGAGTTCGGGATGGGATCAGGTGGTTCCAATGCTCTATGGTCGTCAAGAAATTCGGGTACTGACTCGTTCTCTCGAACGCTTCAGCAAATCGGGTATGTGATCAAGGTGCAGCTTGTGCGTTCGCAAACTTTCGTCTTCATGCGTCTTCACACACCGCAATCTGCTGTCTTTGTGCAGATTGCTTGGGTGTTATATGGTCAAGCCTCACGGGCAATTAGTATTGGTTAGCTCAACGCCTCACAGCGCTTACACACCCAACCTATCAACGTCGTAGTCTTCGACGGCCCTTCAGGGAACTCAAGGTTCCAGTGAGATCTCATCTTGAGGCAAGTTTCCCGCTTAGATGCTTTCAGCGGTTATCTTTTCCGAACATAGCTACCCGGCAATGCCACTGGCGTGACAACCGGAACACCAGAGGTTCGTCCACTCCGGTCCTCTCGTACTAGGAGCAGCCCCTCTCAAATCTCAAACGTCCACGGCAGATAGGGACCGAACTGTCTCACGACGTTCTAAACCCAGCTCGCGTACCACTTTAAATGGCGAACAGCCATACCCTTGGGACCGGCTTCAGCCCCAGGATGTGATGAGCCGACATCGAGGTGCCAAACACCGCCGTCGATATGAACTCTTGGGCGGTATCAGCCTGTTATCCCCGGAGTACCTTTTATCCGTTGAGCGATGGCCCTTCCATACAGAACCACCGGATCACTAAGACCTACTTTCGTACCTGCTCGACGTGTCTGTCTCGCAGTCAAGCGCGCTTTTGCCTTTATACTCTACGACCGATTTCCGACCGGTCTGAGCGCACCTTCGTACTCCTCCGTTACTCTTTAGGAGGAGACCGCCCCAGTCAAACTACCCACCATACACTGTCCTCGATCCGGATAACGGACCTGAGTTAGAACCTCAAAGTTGCCAGGGTGGTATTTCAAGGTTGGCTCCACGCAGACTGGCGTCCACGCTTCAAAGCCTCCCACCTATCCTACACAAGCAAATTCAAAGTCCAGTGCAAAGCTATAGTAAAGGTTCACGGGGTCTTTCCGTCTAGCCGCGGATACACTGCATCTTCACAGCGATTTCAATTTCACTGAGTCTCGGGTGGAGACAGCGCCGCCATCGTTACGCCATTCGTGCAGGTCGGAACTTACCCGACAAGGAATTTCGCTACCTTAGGACCGTTATAGTTACGGCCGCCGTTTACCGGGGCTTCGATCAAGAGCTTCGCGTTAGCTAACCCCATCAATTAACCTTCCGGCACCGGGCAGGCGTCACACCCTATACGTCCACTTTCGTGTTTGCAGAGTGCTGTGTTTTTAATAAACAGTCGCAGCGGCCTGGTATCTTCGACCGGCATGAGCTTACGGAGCAAGTCCTTCACCCTCACCGGCGCACCTTCTCCCGAAGTTACGGTGCCATTTTGCCTAGTTCCTTCACCCGAGTTCTCTCAAGCGCCTTGGTATTCTCTACCCAACCACCTGTGTCGGTTTGGGGTACGGTTCCTGGTTACCTGAAGCTTAGAAGCTTTTCTTGGAAGCATGGCATCAACCACTTCGTGTTCTAAAGAACACTCGTCATCAGCTCTCGGCCTTGAAATCCCGGATTTACCTAAGATTTCAGCCTACCACCTTAAACCTGGACAACCAACGCCAGGCTGGCCTAGCCTTCTCCGTCCCTCCATCGCAATAACCAGAAGTACAGGAATATTAACCTGTTTTCCATCGACTACGCTTTTCAGCCTCGCCTTAGGGACCGACTAACCCTGCGTCGATTAACGTTGCGCAGGAAACCTTGGTCTTTCGGCGTGGGTGTTTTTCACACCCATTGTCGTTACTCATGTCAGCATTCGCACTTCTGATACCTCCAGCAAGCTTCTCAACTCACCTTCACAGGCTTACAGAACGCTCCTCTACCGCATCATCCTAAGATGATACCCGTAGCTTCGGTGCATGGTTTGAGCCCCGTTACATCTTCCGCGCAGGCCGACTCGACTAGTGAGCTATTACGCTTTCTTTAAAGGGTGGCTGCTTCTAAGCCAACCTCCTAGCTGTCTAAGCCTTCCCACATCGTTTCCCACTTAACCATGACTTTGGGACCTTAGCTGACGGTCTGGGTTGTTTCCCTTTTCACGACGGACGTTAGCACCCGCCGTGTGTCTCCCATGCTCGGCACTTGTAGGTATTCGGAGTTTGCATCGGTTTGGTAAGTCGGGATGACCCCCTAGCCGAAACAGTGCTCTACCCCCTACAGTGATACATGAGGCGCTACCTAAATAGCTTTCGAGGAGAACCAGCTATCTCCGAGCTTGATTAGCCTTTCACTCCGATCCACAGGTCATCCGCTAACTTTTCAACGGTAGTCGGTTCGGTCCTCCAGTTAGTGTTACCCAACCTTCAACCTGCCCATGGATAGATCGCCCGGTTTCGGGTCTATTCCCAGCGACTAGACGCCCTATTAAGACTCGCTTTCGCTACGCCTCCCCTATTCGGTTAAGCTCGCCACTGAAAATAAGTCGCTGACCCATTATACAAAAGGTACGCAGTCACCCAACAAAGTGGGCTCCCACTGCTTGTACGCATACGGTTTCAGGATCTATTTCACTCCGCTCTCCGCGGTTCTTTTCGCCTTTCCCTCACGGTACTGGTTCACTATCGGTCAGTCAGTAGTATTTAGCCTTGGAGGATGGTCCCCCCATGTTCAGACAAGGTTTCTCGTGCCCCGTCCTACTCGATTTCATTGACAAGAGATTTTCGCGTACAGGGCTATCACCCACTATGGCCGCACTTTCCAGAGCGTTCCGCTAATCTCAAATCAACTTAAGGGCTGGTCCCCGTTCGCTCGCCACTACTAAGGGAATCTCGGTTGATTTCTTTTCCTCAGGGTACTTAGATGTTTCAGTTCCCCTGGTTCGCTCCATACACCTATGTATTCAGTGTAAGGTAACTGTCTTATGACAGCTGGGTTCCCCCATTCAGACATCTCCGGATCACAGTCTGTTTGCCGACTCCCCGAAGCTTTTCGCAGGCTACCACGTCTTTCATCGCCTCTGACTGCCAAGGCATCCACCGTATGCGCTTCTTCACTTGACCATATAACCCCAAGCAATCTGGTTATACTGTGAAGACGACATTCGCCGAAAGTTTGCATTTCACAAACTTTACCTTAGCCTGGACACGCACCAGTGAAAGAGGTGCCCAGTCTATATTTCAATCACATACCCAAATTTTTAAAGAACGATCTAATCAAAAGACTAGAAATCAACACTCATCATCCACCGGATGGAGCGCTCATTTCTAAGCTTTCACAAGCCAGAAGCAGTTATGGTGGAGCCAAACGGGATCGAACCGTTGACCTCCTGCGTGCAAGGCAGGCGCTCTCCCAGCTGAGCTATGGCCCCATAACAAAATTGGTGGGTCTGGGCAGATTCGAACTGCCGACCTCACCCTTATCAGGGGTGCGCTCTAACCAACTGAGCTACAGACCCAATTTCGAGCTTGTAACTGTTAGCGTGAGCTATCAGCTTGGAGCTTAAAGCTGCTTCTATCGTCTTCTTCAATGAATCAAGCAATTCGTGTGGGAACTTGTGAAGAAGCTGAGTCTTCGATTAAGGAGGTGATCCAGCCGCAGGTTCCCCTACGGCTACCTTGTTACGACTTCACCCCAGTCATGAATCACACCGTGGTAACCGTCCTCCCGAAGGTTAGACTAGCTACTTCTGGTGCAACCCACTCCCATGGTGTGACGGGCGGTGTGTACAAGGCCCGGGAACGTATTCACCGCGACATTCTGATTCGCGATTACTAGCGATTCCGACTTCACGCAGTCGAGTTGCAGACTGCGATCCGGACTACGATCGGTTTTCTGGGATTAGCTCCACCTCGCGGCTTGGCAACCCTCTGTACCGACCATTGTAGCACGTGTGTAGCCCAGGCCGTAAGGGCCATGATGACTTGACGTCATCCCCACCTTCCTCCGGTTTGTCACCGGCAGTCTCCTTAGAGTGCCCACCATAATGTGCTGGTAACTAAGGACAAGGGTTGCGCTCGTTACGGGACTTAACCCAACATCTCACGACACGAGCTGACGACAGCCATGCAGCACCTGTCTCAATGTTCCCGAAGGCACCAATCCATCTCTGGAAAGTTCATTGGATGTCAAGGCCTGGTAAGGTTCTTCGCGTTGCTTCGAATTAAACCACATGCTCCACCGCTTGTGCGGGCCCCCGTCAATTCATTTGAGTTTTAACCTTGCGGCCGTACTCCCCAGGCGGTCAACTTAATGCGTTAGCTGCGCCACTAAAAGCTCAAGGCTTCCAACGGCTAGTTGACATCGTTTACGGCGTGGACTACCAGGGTATCTAATCCTGTTTGCTCCCCACGCTTTCGCACCTCAGTGTCAGTATGAGCCCAGGTGGTCGCCTTCGCCACTGGTGTTCCTTCCTATATCTACGCATTTCACCGCTACACAGGAAATTCCACCACCCTCTGCCCTACTCTAGCTTGCCAGTTTTGGATGCAGTTCCCAGGTTGAGCCCGGGGATTTCACATTCAACTTAACAAACCACCTACGCGCGCTTTACGCCCAGTAATTCCGATTAACGCTTGCACCCTCTGTATTACCGCGGCTGCTGGCACAGAGTTAGCCGGTGCTTATTCTGTCGGTAACGTCAAAACAGCAAGGTATTCGCTTACTGCCCTTCCTCCCAACTTAAAGTGCTTTACAATCCGAAGACCTTCTTCACACACGCGGCATGGCTGGATCAGGCTTTCGCCCATTGTCCAATATTCCCCACTGCTGCCTCCCGTAGGAGTCTGGACCGTGTCTCAGTTCCAGTGTGACTGATCATCCTCTCAGACCAGTTACGGATCGTCGCCTTGGTGAGCCATTACCTCACCAACTAGCTAATCCGACCTAGGCTCATCTGATAGCGCAAGGCCCGAAGGTCCCCTGCTTTCTCCCGTAGGACGTATGCGGTATTAGCGTCCCTTTCGAGACGTTGTCCCCCACTACCAGGCAGATTCCTAGGCATTACTCACCCGTCCGCCGCTGAATCAGAGAGCAAGCTCTCTTCATCCGCTCGACTTGCATGTGTTAGGCCTGCCGCCAGCGTTCAATCTGAGCCATGATCAAACTCTTCAGTTCAATACTGCAATTAGGTTTTGAGAAAACCTTATAAACTTGGCTCAGCAATCGTTGGTTAAACCATGATTTCTCGTGGAGTAACTTGCGATGCTGATAATCTTGCGACTTCAG
>NZ_JASCOY010000174.1:0-5385 GCF_029960075.1 Pseudomonas sp. PS02290 | reverse complement strand
GCGCAGTGACGCGGGTGAAGCTCAGGTTCAGGCGCGCCAGATCAAGCTGTGCCTGGATGGCGGCAACGGCCGCTTTGGATTCCTGGGCGGTGGTGGTGCGCGAATCGGCGAGTTCGGCGGAGATCGCATTGTTGGTGCGCAGGCGTTCGCCACGCTGGGCTTCATTGGTGCTGCGCTGGGCAGCAGCCTTGGACTGCTGCAGTTGCGCTTCCAGACGATGCACTTCCGCTTCGAACGGGCGCGGGTCGATCTGGAACAGCAGGTCGCCTTTTTTCACCAGCTCGCCGTCAGTGAAAGCCACCGAATCGATCTGGCCTGAAACACGCGGGCGCACCTGAACGGTTTCCGGCGATTCGAGGCGGGCGGTGACTTCGTCCCACTCGTTGACCGGTTGCTCGATCACCTTGGCCACGTTGACTTTCGCCGCCGCCGGCGCAACGGTCGCTTCAGGCGTCCGGCCGCACGCGCTGATGACCACAAGGGTCAACGCGGCGAGGGGATAGCGCAAAGGAGTTAAAGACTGAAGCATGGGAGAATCCGCCGATGTTATTGAGATGGGCGGATGATGTTCTCGGGGGTGTTATTGCACGAATCGAATGACGCGAAGGTAACTATCAGTCGTAATGATGTTCGGCGTGATAAAAGGTCTGCAATCGATTCGTCGCACCGTCCTGATGCGCTTTAAGATAAATCCATTATCTTGGGTCTTATGTGCGTCAAACGAAGATAAGTCCCATTAAAATGGATTTATGTAGGTTGAGCTTGAGGGTGGTCTGACTCATACTTGCTCGCGTCACAGGCACACAGGCCACTCACGCTCATGTTGGATTTAAGCTTCAGCAAGCCCGATGAAATCGTCGATCGCCTCTGCGCCCGGTTACGCGCCGAGCGCCTTGCGCTGCAGATGACCCAGGCCGACGTCGCCAGCCGCGCCGGCGTAGGCGTCAATACCGTTTCAAATCTCGAAGCCGGGCGCAATATCAGCTTCGAAAATCTGGTGCGCGTGGCCATGGTCCTCGGCCGAACCAAGGAGCTGGAAGGGCTGTTCATGCCCAGGCTCGACAGCCTGGATGACATTCGCCGCTACGAGGCCGCTGCCGAGCGCCAACGTATAAGGAAGTCGGGCGATGCTTGAGCAGGTCGATGTGTATTACAACGGCTGGGACGAGCGCTGGCTGTGGGGCACATTAGTGTCGACCACGGCCATCGCCGGGCGTCCGCAGATTGTTTTCGAGTACAGCGACGAGGCCCGCTCCAGGGGCCTGGAACTGTCGGGTTACACGCTGCCGCTGGAGGGTCCGCGCCTGCGCCGTGGCTTCGCCGCCCACCAACTCGGTCTGCCGGGGCCGGTCTATGACGCGTTGCCGGATGGTTGGGGGATGCTGCTGATGGACCGCTTGTTCAGGCGTCGTCAGCTCAATGCGGCGCGCATCGGACCGCTGGAGCGGCTGGCCTACATCGGGAATACGGCCATGGGTGCAATGTCGTTCGAGCCTGTCGCGCCCGAGGGACTGGAGCCCCAGGCCCATGTGCCTATCGAGTTGCTGGCCGCCGAGATTCAGGAAGTGGTCCAGGGTGACGGCGGAGAATTCCTGCACACGCTGATGCGGGTCGGCGGCTCGCCCCAGGGGGCGCGACCCAAGGCGCTGGTCTACCGCGATCCCGAAACAGGCGCCTTCACCACCGCCGCAACACCGGGTTTCGAAGCCTGGCTGATCAAGTTTCCGGCCAAAGGCGAACACGCCGAGGTCTGCGCTATCGAGATGGTCTATGCCCACTGCCTGCGTCTGTGTGGCATCAAGACGCCTGACACTCAGCATTTCATCTTGCCCAATGGCCTGGCGGCGTTCGCCAGCCGACGCTTCGACCGGATCCAGGGCAAGCGAGTGCCGATGCAAAGCCTCGCCGCGTTCACCGGCGCGGACTACACCTCGCCGGGATCGCTGGACTACGTCAACTTCCTGCGCGCGACGCAACTCTGCACCAACGACGTCCGCGAGAAAGCCATCGCCTTCGAGCGTGCCGTGTTCAATGTCGCGTTCAACAACCGCGACGATCATCCGAAGAATTTTGCCTACCTCATGTCGGCGTCCGGCACCTGGACCCTGGCGCCGGCCTACGACGTGACCTTTTGCGAGGGGCCGGGGGGATATCACCAGATGGACGTGCTGGGTGAGGCGCTGTCGATTGATCGAAAGGTGATGCTCCGGCTTGCCGATGAGGCCGAGGTGTCAGCGGAGAAAGCGGGCGGGATGATTGACGGGATTTGTGATGTGGCGACTCAGTTCGCCGCGATCGCCGAACAGACCAGCCCGGGGCTTATCACGCCGGAAACCCTGGCGATGCTTCAGGCACGGATTGATGAAAACGTCGCGTTATTGCGCGGATAAATAGTCCACTCGACATCAGCTGTCCGGTGTGAAGTCTGACGCTTTCCCGGCTGAAGCCGTTCCTGCCGGGACACGCGGTGCTTTTAGTGGGACCGGCTTCAGCCGGGAAGAGGCCGGCATGAACACCCTCACGTTCGCAGCGTGACCAGTGAATTCCCGGCATAAGTCGGTCCTGCCAGGTAGCCCCTTTAAAAGCCGATCACGAGCGCGTGGCCGCCACAATCAGCATCATCGGCCGGTGAATTTCGTCAGCCATGGCGGGGCGGTCGATGAGGTCCTGGGCCGAAGGTCCCCATTCGTTGACATGGTTGAGGGTAAATCCGCTGGCGATGAGCAGATTGAGCAGCGTGCCCATTGTGCGGTGTTGTTTGATGACCCCGGGACTCAGCCAGTCGGTGCTTCGCGGGCCTTCCGCCTGGTAATGATCCACCGGCCAGACTTTGCGGCCCTGGGAGTCGACGACCCACTGCGGCTGCAAGGACGCCATGAACACCGGGTGCTCGATGGAAAACACCAGACGGCCACCGGGGATCAATGCGTCATGGATGCTGCGCAGCAACGCACTCAGGTCAACGATGTAATGAAACGCCAGCGAGCTGAACGCCAGGCTGAAACGCGCCAATGGGAGCTGCACATGCTCCAGGTCTTCCCGCCGGTAACTGATGCGTTCATGGTGGCCTGCTTCAATGGCCCGCTGCAGCATCATTTCCGAGAGGTCCAGTCCGAGCACGCTGCGTGCACCGTGCTCGGCTGCCCAGCGCGAAAACCAGCCGTAGCCGCAGCCCAGATCCAGCACGTCGTGGCCTTGCAGATCAGGGAGCAGCGCGCGTAATGCCGGCCATTCCGGCGCGCCGGCCAAGCCGTCGATGGAGCGAGACAGCTGGCTGTAGCCCTCAAAGAAATCCGGGTTGTCGTAGATGTTCTGCGCCATATTTTTCTCACCTGTCCATTGCCCACATTCAACACGCCGGCAGCCGTCGACGCCATCCCCCTGATACACCGTCACGTCCGGCCGATTTTTCCACTCTAGCCGGGAACGACTATTCAACAGCGGTTAAACAGTCTGTGGCTGGGCAGACAGACTCGCATGTCCGGCGCCGTTATGGCCCGGTATTAAATGACCTTTTTCCAAGGCCTCACCCGCAGATCAGCCGTGGCATGTTCGCTGCATTGCACACAGGGAACACGCGGTATCAAAGGTCCGCAAAACGAGGCAAGCGCCGGATGAGCAGCGTATGAATAAAGGAGTCAGCGCAGTGCCCAAGCAACTGCATGTCAATCTGTTCGAAATGAACTGCGTCAGCCACATCGTCCACGGTTTATGGGTGCACCCGGACAACAACCGGCACCGCTTCAATGATCTGGACTACTGGACGGAGCTCGCTCAGTTGCTGGAATACGGCACCTTCGACGGGGTGTTTCTGGCGGACGTGATCGGCACGTACGATGCGTTTCGTGACGGTCCGGAAACGGCGTTGCGCGAAGCCATGCAGATCCCCAGCAACGACCCGCTGCTGGTGATTCCGGCCATGGCCGCCGTGACCAAAAACCTCGGATTCGGTGCGACGTTTTCCACCACCTACGAGCCGCCATTCGCCTTCGCCCGGCGCATGAGCACCCTCGACCATCTGACCAAGGGGCGGGTGGGCTGGAACATCGTCACCTCCTACCTGCCCAATGCCGCGCGCAACTTCGGCCACGACACGGAAGTGGTTCACGACCACCGCTACGAGATCGCCGACGAGTACCTGGACGTGCTGTACAAACTCTGGGAGGGCTCCTGGGACGACGACTCGGTGATCCAGGACCGTGAGCGGCGGATCTACACCGACCCGAGCAAAGTGCGCTACATCGATCACGTCGGGGAGCATTTCAAAGTCGCCGGCCCGCATCTCTGTCAGCCGTCGCGACAGCGCACACCGGTGCTGTACCAGGCCACCGGTTCGCCAGCAGGCATGGAGTTCGCCGGGCGGCATGCTGAAGTGGTGTTCACCGGCGGCATGGACACGGCGGCGGTGCGCGGGAATATCGAGGCCATGCGCCAAAAAGCCCTTGCTCACGAGCGTGATCCCGCCGGCCTGAAATTCATCGTCATGGCCGGCGTAATCGTGGGCCGCACCGATGCGGAGGTCAGCCAGAAGCTCGACGACTACCGCAAATTAATGAGCGTCGAGGCGTCACTGGCCCATGCACAAATGGCAGTGGACCTCACCGCGTACCCGCGCGACACGCTGATCAGCGAGCTGATCGAACGCGAGGTCAAAGGCTGGCAAAGCCTATCCCGCTTCAAACCCCACCTGCGGGTGGGTGACGTACTCGGTCAGCTGGAAGGTTTCAACCGCGAACGCTTCTTTGTGGCTGGCACACCGACGGTGGTCGCTGACGAAATCGAAAAATGGCTCGACGTCGATGGCATCGACGGCATCAACTTGCGCCAGTACCTGTCCTTTGAAACGGCCCGCGACTTCATCGAACTGGTCATCCCGGAATTGCGCCGCCGGGGTCGTTTCCGTGAGTCCTACACCGAAGGCGAAACCCTGCGCGAACGCCTCTTCGGCGCGGGGCAGTCACGCCTGCCCAACGACCACTTCGGCGCCCGCTACCGCGACCCGGCCGCATTGAGTCACCCGGCGAAGCCGTTGCGGTTTCCGGGGTGACCGTTCCATGCGCGACCCGAGTGAATCGGATACCGCATTCGCGAGCAAGCTCGCTCCCACAAAAGCAGCGCTGCGTCCCGAAAAATACCGGCGCCTGAACTGGCCTCTTCCTGGCTAAAGCCAGTCCTACAAAAGCACGCGTACAGTCAGTGGGACCGGCTTCAGCCGGGAAGCCGTTGATCTGCTCTTGATCTTGATCTTCAAACACAAAAGGTCCAGACACCGCCAATCGCGACTTGGGTGCAGGCTGAACGCAGGTTTCGCGGAGTGGGCCGAGCGGCATGGATGCCGCGAGAGCCGCCCCCCGCCATGGATGGCGGATGGCGGCGGGCCCACGG
>NZ_JASCOY010000173.1:0-5472 GCF_029960075.1 Pseudomonas sp. PS02290 | reverse complement strand
ACCGACGCCTTCCCGGCTGAAGCCGGTCCTACATTTAGACCACGCGGTGCAGCTGGACGAATGCGGTGTCATCGTAGGACCGGCTTTAGCCGGGAAGAGGCCGGTGTGAGCACCAACAATTTTGCGGCGTGACGACCGACGCCTTCCCGGCTGAAGCCGGTCCTACATTTAGACCACGCGGTGCAACTGGATGGATGCGGTGTCATCGTAGGACTGGCTTTAGCCGGGAAGAGGCCGGTGTGAGCACCATTAATTTGCGGTATGACGACCGACGCCTTCCCGGCTGAAGCCGGTCCTACATTTAGACCACGCGATGCAACTGGATGGATGCGGTGTCATCGTAGGACTGGCTTTAGCCGGGAAGAGGCCGGTGTGAACACCATTAATTTGCGGTATGACCATCGACGCCTTCCCGGCTGAAGCCGGTCCTACAAGGATCCGTGGTGTGTCAGTGAGACTGGAGAGCCTCACTGACCGCCGGGAACTGCCTCAATCCAAGTCCGACGCATCATGCCGTTCCGGCACTTGAGTGGCTTCGTCGCCCCAGGTCCGGTTGACGCGCATGCCGCGAATCACTGCCGGCCGTTGCGCAATGGTTTCGGCCCAGCGCTGCACGTGGGTGTATTCGTGGGCGGCGAGGAATTCGGCGGCGCCGTATACGGTGTTGCGCACCACTTGTCCGTACCACGACCACACGGCGATGTCGGCGATGGTGTAGCTGTCGCCGGCCAGATAAGCGCTTTCGCTGAGGCGCCGATTCAGCACGTCCAACTGACGCTTGGCTTCCATGGTGAAGCGGTCGATCGCGTACTCAAACTTCTCCGGCGCGTACACATAAAAGTGCCCGAAGCCCCCACCCAGATACGGCGCAGCGCCCATCTGCCAGAACAGCCAGTTCAGGGTTTCGGTGCGGCCCGCCAGATCCTTGGGCAGCAACTCGCCAAACTTCTCCGCCAGATACAGCAGGATCGAACCGGACTCGAACACGCGAAGGTTGGGTTCGACGCTGCGATCCAGCAGTGCGGGGATTTTCGAGTTGGGGTTGATGTCGACGAAGCCGCTGCCGAACTGATCGCCCTCGTTGATACGGATCAGCCAGGCGTCGTACTCGGCGCCGCTGTGGCCAAGGGCAAGCAGCTCCTCAAGCAGAATCGTCACTTTGACGCCGTTGGGCGTGGCCAGCGAATACAGCTGCAAGGGGTGCTTGCCGACCGGCAGGACTTTCTCGTGGGTCGGTCCGGCCGTCGGGCGGTTGATGCTGGCGAACTGGCCGCCGGAGGGCGCTTCGTTTTTCCACACGGTAGGCGGGACGTAAGGTGCCTTGCTCATTGAACACTTCTCCTGAGGGTCAGTTTTAGCGGGAGGAGTCGAGACGCGCCGGCCCCGACCCTTTAACACTGTTTATCGAGCAGAAGACAACGGCGGCGTGCGCGGCGGAATCTGGCGCTTGCTGCCGATGGATTCGAACGCCGAAGCGAAGCGCAGCAGGGCGGAATCGTCGTATGCGCGGCCGGCGAAGGTCAGGCCCACGGGCATGCCAATGTCGGCCATCACGCCCATCGGCACCGTAACGGTGGGCACGCCCAGGTGACGGATCGCGAGGTTGCCGTTGGCGACCCAGACGCCGTTGCTCCAGGCGATGTCCGCCGAGGCAGGGTTGAAATCGGCATCGGCCGGGGCTACGTCGGCCACGGTCGGGAACAGCACGGCATCCAGCCCGAGCCGCTGCATCCAGTCTTCGAGGTCAATGCGGCGGGTATGTTCCAGCCCGCGCAGGCCGTCCGGCAAGGTGTCGATCTGGTCCCACGGCGTGATGCCGCGTTGGGCCATCTTCACGTACTCGTCCATGCCGGCAGCGAGATCGCCCTCGCGGTTGGGCAGAGTGCCCGGATCATGGGGGAAAATCAGCGGGCCATTGACGTCGGCTAGGCGGTTGAGTTTCGGATCGCCGTTGGCCTGCAGAAAATCGTCGAACGCCCAGGCGGTGAGGTCCCACAGTTCGTGGTGCAGGAACTCTTTGGAAACGACGCCGCGGTTGTACACCGTCGGCGCGCCGGGACGATCGCCCTCGCAGTTGGAGACCAGCGGGAAATCCACTTCGATGACTTCGGCGCCCTGGGCTTCGAGTGCCTGGCGCGCCTGTTCCCACAGGTCGATCACCGAGGCGCGGGTGATGATGCGCTGGCCGGTGGGGCCGCCAATGCCGGGTGCTTCGCAGGTACCGGCTTCCGGGTCGGCATTGATGTACATGCGCGGCACGCCAAAGCGTTTGCCGGCCAGGGTTTGCGGGCTGGCGGCGAGGTCGGCGTAGGACGCCGGGCGCACCGAGTCGACCGAGGGAATCGGCACCCACGGCTGCAACCGCCACAGGTCGCCGCGTTTGTCGGGGTCTTCGGCGACCACCACGTCCAGCACTTCGAGCAGGTCGGCCATGGTCCGCGCGAAGGGCACGACCACGTCCATGGTCGGCGTCAGCGGCCAGTTGCCGCGCACCGAAATCACCCCGCGTGACGGCGTGTAGGCGCACACGCCGTTGTTCGACGCAGGGCCGCGGCCGCTCGACCAGGTTTCTTCGGCCAGCCCGAACGCCGCGAAACTCGCCGCCGTTGCAGTGCCGGCGCCGTTGGAAGACCCGGACGCAAACGGCGCCGTCAGGAAATCGCCGTTGTAAGGGCTTTCAGCGCGGCCATAGACGCCGCGCTGCATGCCGCCATTGGCCATCGGCGGCATGTTGGTCTTGCCCAGACAGATCGCGCCGGCCCCACGCAACCGCTCGATGGTGAACGCATCACGGTGAGCGACCAGTTCGGCAAACGCCGGGCTGCCCGATGCGGCCGTGAGGCCTTTGACCAGATAGCTGTCTTTGGCGGTGTAGGGAATGCCGTCGAGGGGGCCGAGGGTTTCGCCTCGCGCGCGACGGTCATCGGAGGCTTGCGCTTCGTCGAGGGCCTGGGGATTGCGCACGACCACGGCGTTGAGCGCGGTGGCGGTGGCGGTGCCGTCATAGGCGTCGATTCTGGCGAGGTACGCCTGGACCAGTTCGACGGCGGTGGTCTGGCCCGCTTCAAGGGCTGAGCGCAACTGCGCGATGGAGACTTCGGTGACTTCGATCATGACTGCGACGACCGTGAGCCGGGGAGTAGAGGGCAGGACGTCTGAACAAGAATTGGCATATCGCTTCCCGTTGCGCGGCAGGGCCGGGCTGGTTTGAAACCGACTGAGGCGTGGGTGGACAACGCGGCTCAGGTCGGCGGGCGTATTCGTGTGGCGCACATTATGCCTCCGCCATGCCTTTGTCGCGAGGCTTGCGCAGGTGCTCTTCATTGGGAGCGTGAGTGGGCCACCGCCCGTGCGGTATAGCGAAAGGCTTACACGCTGTGGAGCAATGTCGCCCTGTACAGCGAAGCGCGGCAAGCGCAACCTTGGATCCATCAACCGAGGCGCTGGATGTGCTTCGCAGGTCATGGATGATCCACCATTTGCCGGGACGGCTACTGACAGGATGTTGGAATGGTGTTGATAGAAAAGAACCCGCTCAGGCGGGTTTTTTATTGCCCGCGATAAAGTGCGCGGAGCGCTTGGGCATGGTTCGCGGGACTCTAGGACAAAGTGCGCAAGGCGCCTGGGCCGAGTTCTGTGGTTAACTCCTGCGCATCATTTTCTGTGGCAGGTTTTGCAATGACCCCCCATCACGGCGCGCACCGGCAAGTCATCGGCATGTGGTTGATGGCGGGCGTGGCGCTGACGTTCGCCAGTCATGATGCGATTTCCAAGACGCTGATCTATTCCCTGCCGGTGATCTTCGTCGCCTGGGCCCGCTACCTGGTTCACTCGACGCTGGTGACCACCGTGCTGCTGCGCAACGGCGGCGCAAACGTCTTCCACACCCGACGGCCCTGGCTGCACCTGCTGCGCGCGGTGGTGTTGCTCGCCGACAGCCTGTCTTTCCTGTTCGGCCTGACCCACGTCCCCATCGCCGAATCCACGGCGCTGGTCTTCCTGGCCCCTGCTTTTGTAACGATCCTGTCGCCGCTGATCTTCGGCATCAAGGCGGATCGCTGGCAGTGGCTGTCGGTGGTGCTGGGCTTCATCGGCGTGCTGGTGATCATCAACCCGGCGAGCGACGCCTTCTCGCTGTGGATGCTGTTTCCCCTCGCGACCGCGCTGTTCTTCGCGCTGTACCAACTGCTCACGCAACTGGCGGGGGAGACCGACAGCGCGTCGGTGTGCAGCTTCTACGTTGGCGTGTTCTGCACCCTGATCCTCAGCGCCATCGTGCCGTTTTACTGGGCCGAACCTGACTGGTTGCAGATGGGGTTGCTGCTGGTGCTGGGCGGTCTGGGGCTGTGCGCGCATTTTTTGATGGCCAAGTCCTATCGTTACGCGTCCTCCTCCGTGCTCGCACCGTTGGGTTACCTGCAAATCATCTTCGCGGTGGCGTACGGGGTTCTGCTGTTCGGCAACTTCCCGGGCACCGCCTCGCTGTTTGGCATCGGACTTATCCTCCTCAGCGGCCTGATGGTTTACGCCAGACGCCAACCCGTGGCGCCTGTCAGTCAGGTCTGATCAGGGTCTAGCTGAGTGTCAGGCGTTTTCATTGCCCGGACGGGTGAAGGAAAAACGGTGGATATCAACCCGCAACTGCCAGCCCTGGTTCGCCCAATAGGTCGCTGCGGCCGGGTTGGTCTTGAGCACGTCGATATGGCATTTGTGAATGCCTTCCGCCTCCAGACTGACCAGACACCGCTCGACCAGCGCCTGCCCGATTCCCTGCCGCCGATACTCAGGCAGCACCAGCAAATGCTGCAGATACCCGCGCCGGCCATCATGGCCCGACATCACACAGCCGCAGATGAGTGAACCGTCCTCCGCCACAAAACTCAGTCCGGGGTTGCGCAGCAGATACCGCTCGGTGGACTCGCGGGAGTCCGCGTCACGCAAGGAAATACCCGGCGTGTCGCGCATCAGCTGAGTGATGGCGTCGTAATCGTCCGGGGTCATGGGGCGGATGATGGGCATGGTTGGCGCCTGAAGTGGAGAGAGGGCAGGGAGCGTAGCAGCGCGATTGGTGGGGTGTCATGTCAGCCGCAAGGTGACGCGGAGCGTCATGGGATGCATTCCCACGCGGAGCATGGGAACGATCGGACAAGATCAAGAGCACAGCAACAGCGACAGCATTCGCGAGCAAGCTCGCTCCCACAGGTAGGGTGTCTGATCAGTAAAATTGCAAGCGCCTGCACTGGCCTCTTCCCGGCTAACGCCGGTCCCACACACACCGCGTATCCCTGTAGGACCGGCTTTAGCCGGGAAGCTCTTGATCTGCTCTAAAAGCGCTTTTGATCTTCATACGCAGATAGTTCAGACGACACAAATCGCGACTTGGGTGCAGGCCGAACGCAGACGACGCGGAGTGGGCCGAGCGGCATGGATGCCGCGAGAGCGCCGTCAGGACATGGATGTCCGTTCGGCGCG
>NZ_JASCOY010000172.1:0-5628 GCF_029960075.1 Pseudomonas sp. PS02290 | reverse complement strand
GCTAAGCCGGTCCCACAGGGTAATGCGGTATGAGTGGGACCGGCTTTAGCCGGGAAGAGGCCGGTTTGAGCACCCTCGGTTTTGCGGTGTGACAAATGACGCCTTCCTGGTAGGACCGGCTTTAGCCGGGAACAGGCCAAGAACGGCAGCCTTTCACCTCATTCACTTGCCTGTCGCTGCCCTCGGCTTGCATGATTCGCCCCGACTAATAATTCCTGGCGGGCCGAACCTGCCGACGAGATAGGTGAAGGGCAATGGATGACGTGAATCGCGATTTCAGCAGTTGGCTGCGCTCCCCGGGCCACGCGGCCTGGCTGATGCAGGAGGGCAATCGGCTGCTGGCGTTTGCCAAGGCCTCGAAGCTGCCCCAGGGCTTCGGCAATCTGGATGACCTCGGTCGGCTCCCCGCCGATGCCGTGGCCGAAACCATGAACACCGCACGCATGACCCACAGTTTCGCCATGGCCCACATCAACGGCATTCCCGGTTGCGCCGCGCTGGTCGATCACGGCATTGCGGCGCTGGCCGGGCCGTTGCGTGACGCCGAACACGGCGGCTGGTTCGCCACACCCTTGGAACACAGCACTGACACCGGCAAGAACGCGTACCTGCACGCCTTCGTCGCCCTGGCCGCCAGCTCGGCAGTCGTCGCCCGTCGCCCCGGCGCCCAGGCGTTGCTGGAACAAGCGATTCAGGTGATCACCGGGCATTTCTGGAGCGAGGAGGAAGGCGCCATGCGTGAATCCTTCGACCGCGACTGGAGCAACGAGGAAAGCTATCGCGGCGCCAACAGCAACATGCACAGCACCGAGGCGTTTCTCGCCCTGGCCGACGTCACCGGCGATGCGCGCTGGCTGGATCGGGCGTTGAGCATCGTCGAGCGGGTCATTCATCAGCACGCCGCTGGCAACAACCATCAAGTGATCGAGCATTTCACCCTGCAGTGGCAGCCGATCCTCGACTACAACGTCGACAAGCCCGACGACGGTTTCCGCCCCTACGGCACGACGCCCGGCCACGCCTTCGAGTGGGCGCGGCTGGTGCTGCACCTGGAAGCGGCGCGGCGCAAGGCCGGGCTGGAAACGCCGGCCTGGTTGCTGGAAGACGCTCGCGGTTTATTCGAAAACGCCTGCCGCTATGGCTGGGACGTCGATGGCGCGCCCGGGATCGTCTACACCCTCGACTGGGAAAACCGCCCGGTGGTCCGCCATCGCCTGCACTGGACCCACGCCGAAGCGGCTGCTGCCTCTGCCGCACTGCTGCAGCGCACCCACGAGCAGCAATACGAAGACTGGTACCGGACGTTCTGGGAATTCAGCGAGACGCTGTTCATCGACTACGAAAACGGCAGCTGGCGCCACGAGCTCAACCCGCAAAACCAGCCTAGCGCCGATATCTGGGCCGGCAAGCCGGACCTGTACCATGCCTATCAGGCGACGCTGCTGCCGGTGTTGCCGCTGGAACAAAGTCTGGCAACGGCGTTGGCAAGCCGGGCCTAGTCCGCGGGATCCTGCGCGGTCTCGAGGCCAACGCGATCTGAGTAGGAGCGACCGGGGTGGCGCTCCACCTTGCTCGCGAAGAGGCCAGTACATCCGCTATATCTTTAGCGCCTGAACTGCCGCCTTCGTGAGCAAGCTCACTCCCACAGGTTTGTGCGTGTGCTTTCTGTTGTGCGTCCGCCACAAAATCGGTGGTGCGCACCACCGCCGCTACTGGATCAGGCGCAGTTCCATGTGGGAGCCGAGCTTGCTCGCGAAGGCGGTGTCTCAGCCGCTGAAGATGTAGCGCATGCCCCGGCCTCTTCGCGAGCAAGGTGGAGCCCCATCCCGGTCACTCCTGCAGGTTATGTGTTGTTTGAGGATTTGCGCATCTCGGTCACACCTTCAACTCAATCCACGTCGGTGCATGGTCACTGGCGTGGGGCAGGTCCCTCACCCAGCGGTCCACCCCCGCGTTTTTCAGTTTGGGCTTCAGATCCTTGCTCAACAGCAGGTGGTCAATGCGCAGGCCGGAGTTGGTTTTCCAGTGGTTGCGGAAATAATCCCAGAACGTGTAAATCCGCTCGTCCGGGAATTTCGCGCGCAGGGCGTCGGTCCAGCCCTGGTCCAGCAACCGCTCAAAGCACGCGCGGCTTTCCGGTTGCAGCAAGGCATCCTTCAGCCATGAACGCGTGTTGTAGATGTCATTGTCGGTAGGGATGACGTTGTAGTCCCCGGCCAGCACCACCGGATGCTCGCTCTTGAACAGCGAGTCGGCGTGCGTGATGAAGTGCTCGAACCAGTCCAGCTTGTACTCGAACTTCGGCCCCGGCTGCGGATTGCCGTTGGGCAGGTACAGGCAGCCGACGATTACGCCCTGAACAGCCGCCTCCAGATAGCGGCTGTGCTTGTCCTTTTCATTGCCCGGCAAACCCCGACGAATTTCCAGCGGCTCACTGTCCCGGGACAGGATCGCCACGCCGTTCCACGACGGCTCGCCCTGCCAGATCACACCGTAGCCGGCATTGCGGATATCGTCGGCGGGGAAGGCCGTGTCGGCCGCTTTCAGTTCCTGCAGGCAGACGATGTCGGGCGCTTCCTTTTCCAGCCACTGCAACAGAATGGGCAAACGCGCGCGGATGCCGTTGATGTTGAACGTGGCGATTTTCAGCGTGGCCATGGCGTTCGCCTCCAATGAGTGTGCAGCGTTGGAGGTCGCCTGCTGGCCGAAGATTCCATCGGTGTGCGCGCCGCTGCCTTTCTCGTCAATCAGCCGGCTTCGCTCAGTCAGGCAAAGCGTTGCGACACACGAATCACCTGCCGGGCGATATAGGTCCCCGTCACGATCACCGCAAACAGTCGCAGGGTCTGCATCGCCAGCACGAAGCCGACGTCCGAATGGGTGTCGATGGCAATGATCGCCATGGCATCAAGGCCCCCTGGGCTGGTGGCCAGGTACACCGAGAGGAAGTCCTTGCCCATGATTTCCGCGATGCCCCAGGCCGACAGGGCGCAGAGCAGGATCAGCACCAGCGCCCCCGCGATCATCGCGGGCAGCCGCCGCCAGACGTAGCTGATGGTCACGCGATCAAAGCGCAGGCCGATGTAACTGCCGATCGCGCCGTAGGCGATCGCCAGCACCCAGGCAGGCAGGGTGATCTGCAGCAGGCCGCTCAACTGCAGCGCGCCGCCGAGCAGCAAGGGCACCAGCAAGGCACCGGCCGGCAAGCGACTGCCGAGCAGCACGCCGACCCCGATAACCAGCAGGCTCAGGGCCAGATTGAGCAGGTTCATCCCGTGCAACAGCGCGTCCGTGCTGTGGACGTCCGACCCACCGGCATCGGCACCAATCAGCCGACTGACCAGGGCGCCGACCATCACCACGCAGACCACTCGCACGTATTGCATGGTGGCGACCACTCGAGAGTCGGCGCCGTCATCCTCGGCCATCGCGACCATCGCCGACGCCGCGCCCGGCGAAGTGCCCCACGCTGCGGTACTGCTCTGAATGCCACCCCAGCGCGCCATGGCGATGCCGACCACCGCACTCAACGCGACGGTGAGCAAGGTGGCGAACACCATGACATGCCAGGACTGCATCGCTGCGAGCAGCACGCCGACGGTCATGGAGTGGGCGACCAGCACGCCGACCGTGCCCTGGCCGAGGCGGAACACCTGCTTGTTCAGACGAACGCTGGCCCCGGCGACGCCGAAGCCGATCGCCACCAGCATGGGCCCGAGAAACAGTGCCGCGGGGACGTGGAAGTATTTGAACAGTTGGCCGGCGCTACCGGCCATGAGGATGAGCAGCAGCCATTGGGTCAGCGGATGCTGGTGGGCGAGGGCAAACGAGGCGGGGCGTGGCAACGCGGATCTCCAGAGCATTGGCTTTTCCTGATAAGGAGTGACCTGAGTGCTTCCCTGCCGAGTGCATTTCCAATGACGCCCAGTATCGACAGCGCAATCGATCAAGTCTATTTTCTAATAATCATGAATCGATAACTTTGGTTGATATATGGACCTGCGTGACCTGACCTATTTCGAAACCATCGCCGAACTCGGTCACCTCGGGCGCGCGGCTGAAAAGCTCAACCGCAGCCAGCCGGCCTTGACCAAGAGCATTCAGCGGCTGGAGGAATCCTTCGGCACCAAGCTGTTCCAGCGCGACGGCCGCCGAATCAAGCTCACGCCGGTGGGCGAACTGCTGCAGGCGCGGGGCAAGGTGCTGCAGCAAAGCATTGCCCAGACCCAGCGCGAGGTGCGGGATTTCGCCAGTGGCGCAGTAGGGGATATCCGGCTGGGCTGTGCGGCCACCATGGCCGAGTACCTCCTGCCGGAACTGACCAGCGCGCTGCTCAAACGCTCGCCGCAGGTCACGCTCAAGCTGGTGATCGGTCAGGACGACATGCTGCGCGAGCAACTGCGCTCCGGGCACCTGGACATGATCATCTGCGCCCAGCGCAGTGCCGAGGAGGAATTCTCGTTCTACCCGATCCTGACCGACGAAGCCGTGGTGATCGCCAGCCGCAACCATCCGATCTTCCAGGCGCCGTTCGAGATGCGCGACCTGTGCCGTTACCGCTGGGTGCTGCCGCCTTCCGGCGTGTCGTCGCGCATCTGGGTCGACGACGCCTTCGCCCGCCACGACCTGCCGCTGCCGGAAGTGCAGATCGAGTCCAATTCGATTTCCCTGCTGCCCCGGTTGATTGCCCAGACCAGCCTGCTGAGCTTCATCGCCCGGGAGACCCTGGAGTTCGGCAAGAACATGCAGGACCTGCGCGAGGTGCCGCTGGAGCAGACCACTATGACGCGGACCATTTGCGTCATGCTGCGCCGCGAAGGCTATCTGTCGCCTGCCGCCCACGCCATGGTGCAGATGCTGCGCGATGACGGCGGATCCTTCCTCAATTGGTCGTGACCTGTGCTTTTACCCCGCCGGGTGGGTTAGCCTGCTGAACGACATTCACCTACGGAGCGTCAACGATGCAGCTACAGACAAACCAGCCGGACATCCACGCAATTGCTTATTGGGCACACGACGGCGAGCATTTCGGCGGCGACCAGTCGCCCCTCAACGACGCCGATTCCGACGAAGACCGCGATCCTGAAGGCGAGCTAGATTTGAGCGAGCTGGACCTGGACGAGTTTGCCGATGCCGACAAGCTGGACATCAGTTCGTCGAATCTGGAATAGGCGGGGCGCTGGCGCTGGATTGTCGGATATCTCCAGTCGTGAACCGCTCCGCGGTCTCGCAGCAGATGCAAACCTTGTGGGAGCGAGCTTGCTCGCGAAGAGGCCAGTACATCCGCTGGATATTCAGTGGTAAATACGACGCCATCGCGAGCAAGCTGAACTGGTCAAGTGATTCTGGACACCCATTTAGGTTTTCAAGCAGCCGCTCGCTCCGCAGCTACAGGCGAACAGTAGCTGTTGTAGCTGTGGGGCCGGCGGCTGTTGTAACGCATGACATAACGCTGCACGTCAAACTGTGCTTCATGCGCTGACGAATATCCTTCTTTAGGTACCCACTCCGATTTCAGGCTGCCAAAAAATCGCTCCATCGGGGCGTTATCCCAGCACTCGCCTTTTCGACTCATGCTCTGCCTTAAACCATGGGTCACCAGCTCGTTCCGGAATTTATGGCTGGTGT
>NZ_JASCOY010000171.1:0-5762 GCF_029960075.1 Pseudomonas sp. PS02290 | reverse complement strand
GAGTGGGCCGAGCCGCATGGATGCGGCGAGAGCGCCGTCAGGGCATGGATGCCCGTTCGGCGCGGGCCCACGGAGCGAGACCGGAGTGAAGGAACCCTGACGAAGGAAGGGCCCAACCAGGAGCAAGCACCCTTGGTTACTTGGGGTGCTTTTCCAAGTAACTCGCCGAAGGCGAAACAGTCTGCCCCCAGGCAGACGCTGTTGATCTTGATCTCAACAATCTAGAAGCCCTACGAATCACGCCTCAAATCCGGCGGAATCGGCAGATTATCCCTCAGCGGATCAGGCCGCTTGCCACGCCCCGCCCGATACTGCCGAATCTGATACACATACGCCAACACCTGCGCCACCGCCAGATACAACCCCGCCGGAATCTCCTGATCCAACTCAGTGCTGTAATAAATCGACCGCGCCAACGCCGGCGACTGCAACAACAAAATCTCATGCTGCGCCGCAATCTCCCGAATCTTCAGCGCCATGAAATCACTGCCCTTGGCCAACAGAATCGGCGCCCCGCCCCGCTCAGCGTCATACTTCAACGCCACCGCATAATGCGTCGGGTTCGTGATAATCACATCCGCCTCCGGAATCGCCGCCATCATCCGCCGCTGCGACATCTCCCGCTGCAACTGACGAATCCGCTGCTTGACCTCCGGCCGACCCTCACTGTCCTTGTGCTCATCACGCACCTCCTGCTTGGTCATCAGCAACTTCTTGTGGGACTCCCACAACTGCACCGGCACATCGATCGCCGCGATGATCAAAAGGCCCAGTGCCATCCACAGCGTGCTCCAGCCGACCAACTGCAAACTGTGCACCACCGCCATTTCCAGCGGCTCATGGGCGATGGACACCAGGTCGCCCTTGTCCTTCATCAGCACCACCAGCGCCACCGCCAGCACAATCAAAAACTTCGCCAGCGACTTCAGCAGCTCGATCAGCGCCTTGGGCGAGAACATCCGCTTGATCCCGGCGGCCGGGTTCATGCGGCTGAACTTGGGCGCCAGAGAGCCTGCGGCAAACAGCCAGCCGCCGAGGGAAATGGGACCGACGAACGCCGCCACGGTCAGCGCCAGCAGGATCGGCTGCACCGACAGCAACGCCGCCTTGCCCGAGGCCATCAGCATGATCGCCATGCTGCGCTCATCGAGAATCGCCTCGCGGGTGATGGTGAAATTGTCGCGCATCAACTGCATCATCATCTCCGCCATGGAGCCGCCAAACGCCAGCAGCCCCGCAGCGCCCACGATCATCACTACGACCGTATTGAGCTCCTTGGAGCGGGCGATCTCGCCCTTCTCCCGGGCGTCGCGTTTGCGTTTGTCCGTGGGGTCTTCTGTCTTGTCCTGACCACTCTCGCTTTCGGCCATGTCAGCGCGCCTTGACCAGGTCTCTGAGCAACTGCAGGGCGTCGACCGCCAGCGGTTGGTATTGATTGAGAATGTCGCCGAGGGTGATCCACAGAATCACCATGCCCAGCACCAGCGTCAGCGGAAAACCGATCGAGAAGATATTCAGCTGCGGCGCCGCGCGGGTCATCACGCCCATGGCAATGTTCACCACCAGCAGCGCAGCGACGGCCGGCAACACCAGCACCAGCGCCGCGGCGAGCACCCAGCCCAGACGCATCACCAACAACCAGATGTCGGCAGTGCTGAGGCCCTGCCCCACCGGCAAGGTGGTGAAGCTTTCGATGATGATTTCGAACACAACCAGGTGGGCGTTCATGGCCAGGAACAGCAGCGTCACCAGCATGGTGAAGAACTGTCCGACCGTGGCGATCGATACGCCATTGACCGGGTCGACCATGGACGCAAAGCCCATGCCCATCTGGATCCCGATGATCTGCCCGGCGATCACGAAGGCCTGGAAAAACAGCTGCAGCGACAGGCCAAGCCCGGCGCCAATGATGATCTGTTGCGCGATCAGCAGCAGCCCGCTGAGGTCGAGAGCATTCACGGCGGGCATCGGTGGCAGGCTTGGCGCAACCACGACGGTGATCGCCAGCGCCAGATAAAGCCGCACCCGTTTGGGCACCAGCGCGGTCCCGATCATCGGCATGGTCATCAGCAACGCGCCGATGCGGAAAAGCGGCAGCATGAACGCCGCCACCCACGTGCTGATCTGGGTGTCGGTCAACGCCAGCACAGGTTCCATCGAGGGGTCAGCCGATCACTTGGGGAATGCTGGTGTACAGATTGGTGATGTATTCCATGAAGGTGCGCACCATCCACGGGCCGACCACGATCAGCGTGACCAGCATGACCAACAGGCGCGGCAGGAAGCTCAGGGTCTGTTCGTTGATCTGCGTGGCGGCCTGGAACATCGAGACGATCAGGCCGACGATCAGGCTTGGTACCACCAGAATGGCGACCATGGTCGTGGTCAGCCACAGCGCTTCGCGAAACAGGTCGACGGCTACTTCCGGGGTCATGCTGCGCACTCCACGTCAAACAGGTTCATACACCACCAAAACTGCCGGCCAGCGTGCCGATGATCAGCGCCCAGCCATCCACCAGCACGAACAGCATGATTTTGAACGGCAGGGAAATGATCAACGGCGACAGCATCATCATGCCCATGGCCATCAGGATGCTCGCCACCACCAGATCGATGATCAGGAAGGGGATGAAAATCATGAAGCCGATCTGGAACGCCGTTTTCAGTTCGGAGGTCACGAACGCCGGCACCAGAATCGTCAGCGGCGCCGCGTCCGGGGTCGGAATGTCGGTGCGCTTGGACAAACGCATGAACAACTCGAGATCGCTGGAGCGGGTTTGCGCCAGCATGAAGTCCTTGATCGGCACTTCGGCCTTGGCCACGGCGTCCTGGGCGGTGAGTTTTTCCGCCAGGTACGGCTGCAGCGCGTCGTTGTTCACTCGGTCGAACACCGGCGCCATGATGAACATGGTCAGGAACAGCGCCATGCCGGTGAGGATCTGGTTGGACGGCGTCTGTTGCAGGCCCAGGGCCTGACGCAGGATCGAGAAGACGATGATGATCCGCGTGAAGCTGGTCATCAGCATGACGAACGCCGGGATGAAGCTCAGCGCGGTCATGATCAGCAGGATCTGCAGGCTGACCGAATATTCCTGCTGGCCGTTGGCGCCGGTGCCCAGCGTGATGGCCGGGATAGACAACGGATCGGCGCCGAACGCCAGCGGCGCTGCAAGCAACAGCAGCAGCGTCAAAACAATGCGCATCAGTTCATGTCCTTCTGATCCGAAGTATCTGGCTTGCCCGTCGTGCCTGGCGTGCCTGCTTTCTTGCCGGCGGCACCGAAAATATTCATGCCTGGGCGTTGCCCCGCCGCGCCCTTGTTGCCCAGCGCTTCAAGCAAACGCCTGGCGAACTCCGGCTGCGCGTTTTGCGCGTCAGGGACTTCGACCGGCTCATTCATCACGTGCAGCGCAGTGATGCTGCCGGGCGAGACGCCCAGCAACACCTGTTCGTTGCCGACCTGCACCAGCACCAGCCGATCACGCGTCCCCAACGCGCGGGAGCCCACCAGCTTGATCACCTGATTGCCAGCCGGCCCTGCGCGCTGCACCCGGCGCATCAGCCAGGCCAGCACGAAGATCAGCCCGATCACCAGCAGCAGCCCCAGCACCAGTTGCAGCAACTGACCGGCCATCCCGCCGTTCACCGAACCGGCGACGGGCGCGGCGACCGCAGGCGTTGCCGTCGCAGCCGTCGTCGCCATCGTTGCAGCAGGCGCGGCAGGCGTCGCCGGATCGGCCGCCATCACCGCCCAGGACAACGCCAACAGCGGCAGGCTCGACAGGGTTCTGATCACGCCGCGCACTTAACGCAGCTTCTTGATACGTTCGCTCGGGCTGATCACGTCGGTCAGACGGATGCCGAACTTTTCGTTCACCACCACCACTTCGCCGTGGGCGATCAGGGTGCCGTTGACCAACACGTCCAGCGGCTCGCCGGCCAGACGGTCCAGCTCGATCACCGAGCCCTGGTTGAGCTGCAGCAGGTTGCGGATGTTGATGTCGGTGCTGCCCACTTCCATGGAAATCGACACCGGGATATCCAGAATCACGTCCAGGTTCGGGCCGTCCAGCGAGACTGCGCCGTTGCTTTTCGCCACGCCGCCAAACTCTTCCATCGTCATGCGATTGGCGTTGTTGCCGGCGTCGGCCGCCAGCAGCGCGTCGATGTCCGCTTGCCCGTCCCCGGATTCACCCAGTGCAGCAGCCCACTCGTCGGCCAGAGCCTGGTCGTCTGCGGAAGTCATATCGTTGTCATTAGCCATGGTTGTCCTCGGGGAACATTGATTCGTTTACGCAGCACATTCGTTTTGCCGGTGACGGAGCGTCAGCGGCGCTCTATGGGTTCGACGACTTGCAGGGCCAGGTTGCCCTTGTGCGAACCCAGTTTGACCTTGAAGGACGGCACGCCGTTGGCGCGCATGACCAGGTGTTCCGGGAGATCGACCGGGATCACGTCGCCCGGCTGCATGTGCAGGATGTCGCGCAGCTTGAGCTGACGCGTAGCGACCGCGACCCGCAACGGCACCGACACGTCGAGCACGTCCTGCTTGAGGGCGTTGACCCAGCGTTCGTCCTGATCGTCGACGTCCGACTGGAAACCGGCGTCGAGCATTTCGCGCACCGGCTCGATCATCGAATACGGCATGGTCACGTGAAGATCGCCGCCACCGCCGTCCAGTTCGATGTGGAAGGTGGACACCACGATCGCTTCGCTCGGACCGACGATGTTGGCCATGGCCGGGTTCACTTCCGAGTTGATGTACTCGAAGTTGACTTCCATGATCGCCTGCCAGGCTTCCTTCAAATCAATGAACGCCTGATCCAGCACGATGCGCACCACGCGCAGCTCGGTCGGGGTGAATTCACGGCCTTCGATCTTGGCGTGGCGACCGTCGCCGCCAAAAAAGTTGTCCACCAGCTTGAACACCAGCTTCGCGTCGAGGATGAACAGCGCGGTGCCGCGCAGGGGTTTGATCTTGACCAGGTTGAGACTGGTCGGCACGTACAGCGAGTGCACGTATTCGCCAAACTTCATCACCTGCACCCCACCCACGGCCACATCGGCCGAGCGGCGCAGCAAGTTGAACATGCTGATACGGGTGTAGCGGGCGAAACGCTCGTTGATCATTTCCAGGGTCGGCATGCGTCCGCGGACGATGCGATCCTGACTGGTCAGGTCATAACTCTTTACGCTGCCAGGCTCGGCAACACTATCGGTCTGTACCAGACCGTCGTCGACGCCATGCAGCAGCGCGTCGATCTCATCCTGGGACAGCAGGTCTTGCACGGCCATGTCGTGGTCCTACTGCAGTACGTAGTTAGTGAAAAGTACCTGTTCGATCACGCTCTTGCTCAGCTCTTTCTGGCCCACTTCCTGGACCACGGCTGCCGCCTTCTGGCGCAGCATTTCCATGCCCACCGGCGTTGCGATGGTATCGAATGGCTGGCCGGAGAACATCATCACCAGGTTATTACGGATGACCGGCATGTGCGCTTTCAACGCTTCAAGGTCGGCGTGGTCGCGGGCCAGCAAGGTGATGCTGACCTGCATGTAGCGCTGACGACCGTTGACGTTGTAGTTGACGACGAAGGGCGGCGTCAGCGGTTCGAAGATCGCCTCTTTTTTGGCATTCGCCGCTTCCGCAATGGCGGCGGCGTCCGGCTTGCTTTCGGCCTTGTGCATGATGAACCAGGTCGCGCCTACCGACACACCAATGGCCAGCAGCAGCCCCACCACAATGAGGATGATGACTTTCAACT
>NZ_JASCOY010000170.1:0-5896 GCF_029960075.1 Pseudomonas sp. PS02290 | reverse complement strand
CATCAAAGCCAAGGCGACCATGGGTGACTACACCGGTCAGCTGGGTGGTCTGGCGGTGATCGCCATGCACTCGGCAGTTCACACCGAGCTGTCCATTCAGAACCAGATCGACTTCACGCCGATTGCCGATCAGGACCCTGACTTCAAGGGCACCTTCCAAGGTATGCGCGTGGTGGTTGATGACGGTATGCCTGTCATCGGCACCGGCGCCACGGCCAAGTACCTGTCGGTCATCTTCGGCCCGGGCGCGATGGGCTTCGCTGAGCAGCAGCCAGAAGGTGAAGACGGTCTGGAATACGATCGCACGCCAGATCGCGGCAATGGTGGTGGTGCTGAAACCCTGTGGACTCGCCGGAACTACGTGATCCACCCGCTGGGCTACAGCTTCACCGGCGCCAAGATCACCGGCACCCCGACCACCTCCCGTCCGATCTCGGCGAACTGGGCAGACCTGGCCGACGCCACCAACTGGGAGCGCAAGTTCGCTCGCAAGCAGGTTCCGCTGGCGTTCATCACCTCCACCGTCTCGGCGTAACCGACATCCAGCCCTCATTGAGGGCTGGACCTCCACAGGAGAAACACCATGTCTGTCCAGAAAGACAATCACATCGACCCCGACCTGAAAGCGCGCTGGGGCTTTGCTGGCACTCCGGGCGCCATCACCGTAGGCCCTGAGACCGTTGGTGAAACCGGCGGCGTTGACCACGCGCGCACTCGCATCGAGGAGAACGGTGGTCGCAACAGCGGCGGCGGCGCCGAGCCATCCCTCGAAGCACTGCAGCTCGACGCTGTAAACGCCCTGGCTGCTGGTTTGGAGGCTGGCGTCCTCAACCCAGTCGAAGGCGATGGCCCTGCGCTGCGCATTCATCAGGCCCTCAGTGGTATTCAGTCGAACATGCAGAGCTTGGCCGATAGCCGTGACGAAGCACTGGCTAAGTCTGCCGAGCTGCAAAAGCAGGTGGACGATCTGCAGGCCCAGGCTGACAAAGCCCGCCAGGACGAAGCAGAGGCGAAGGAAATCGCCGAGCTCAAGGCAAAGCTGGACGCAGCCAAAGTCACCTACCGCGCCAACGCCTCGAAAGAGTCGCTGCAAAAGCAGGTAGACGATCTGCCGAAGTCGTAACACCCGGGGCTTCGGCCCCACTCATTCAAGCGGAGGCCAGATGGCAACCTACATCACCGTGGCGGACGTTGACGCCATCCTGGGTGCCGACTGGGCGCCAGATGACAAGAAGGCCCGCGCGGTGCTGCAGGCCAACGCCTATCTGACCTCCCTCAGCCTCGCCGGTGTCGATATGGACGCCATCCCTGAAGAGGTCAAGCAGGCTGGCGCCGAGCTGGCGGTGGTCGCCTCTCAGGGCAAGCTCTACCAGCAGCAGACCTCTGGCACGCTTTCCGCGAAGACGGTCAAGGCTGGCTCTGTCTCGACGAGCAAGACGTTCGCCTCGATCGACAGCAGCAAGTCCACCTCGCTGCCCGACGGCGTCCAGTTCGCGCTGGGGCTGCTGAGCCCTTGGCGCGCCAGTGCATTCAGCTTCAATGTCTACAGGTGAACCATGGGTATCCGCGAAGAGATACAGGCCGACATGGCCGAGGCGTTCGACACTGACCTCGCCGATGCGGTATTGCCATTCACCGGTGGCATAACGCTGCCTGGCGCATGGGACCCTGTCACTGAAACCGGCGGTGATCCGGTGGTGATTGCCTACAGCGGACGTGGCGTGTTCGACAGCTTCAAGATCGCCCAGGCCGACGGCGTCAACATTCGCGCCACTGACCAGCTGCTGATCGCGCTCACGAACGAAACAATCGGCGGCATCCCGGACATCGGCCACAAGATCAACGGCTTCGACGTGGTCAACGTTCAGCTCGACCCGGCCGGCGCCCATTACGAGATCCAGCTGAGGAAAACCTGATGGCTAAGGCAGGTTGGAGCCACAGCCTCACCGAGTTCGCCGACCAGGCAGGCGAAGACATCACGCAGATGGCCCGCGCCATTGGTATAGCCATGCTCACCGAGGTGGTGAACCGCTCACCGGTCGGTAATCCTGACCTGTGGGAGGCGAATAAGGCCCTGCGGTCGAAGAACACCGCACTGGCAGACGCCTACGATGCAAACGTCGATACGCGCAACGCTAGCAACACCGGCAAGAAGAAGTTCAAGAAGCTGACCCAGCGTGAGCGCAAAGAGAACTTCTACGTGGACGCCAAGGCGGCGGGGAAGAGATACATCGGCGGCACGTTCCGGGGCAGCCACATGGTTTCCATCGGTGCGCCGGATATGTCAGTCGTCGAGAACGTTGACCCCTCCGGCCGTGAAACCATCAGCAAGGGCTCGATGCTCATCAGGGCGTCGGGCAAGTTTCCCGTGATCTACATCCAGACCAACAGCCCCTACGGCGAAATGCTGGAGCTGGGCCATTCCACGCAGGCGCCGGGCGGCGTGTACGACCTGGCCTTTATCGGCGTGAGTGAGGCCTACAAATGACCTTCGAACAAATCCGTGCGGTGATCACCGCACGCATGGTGGCCTTCACCGGCATCGAGGAAGCGCGCGTCGACTATCCGAACCAGCCTGCGGTCTTCACGCCGCCGGATACCGGACTGTGGTGCCGACTGAACATCCAGTACGCCACGGCATTCATGGCGGGCATGGCGGACAAGCCATATACCCGCAAGCCCGGGCAGATCAGCATCCAGTGCTTCGCCCGGGAGCGCACTGGCACCAAAGCCATTACCGAACTGGCCGACGCACTCGAAGCGCACTTCGCTTATTGGTCGTCCGGCGATCTCGAATGTCAGGAGGTCAGCCAGGTGATCGCCGGTGAGTTTGAGGGCTTCTACCAGATCAACGTAAACATCCGGTTCCGCGCCGGCTGATCGCGATACCAAACGCCCGCCCGCGCCTATGCGGGCTTTTTTATGCCCGCAGATAGGAGACACCCATGTCCTCTGGCGCCAAAGTCGTTTCACACATCATCGCCGAGGTCACGCCCGGCGTTACCCCGGTCGGCACCTGGGACACGCTTCGCCTGACTGGCAACGCACTGACCCCGACCGTCAACACTCAAGTCAGCGACGAGATCACTGACACGCGCCTCAGCCAAGGCTCCGTCGCGACCAGCATCGATATCGGCGGCGATCTCACTGGCGAGTTCTCGTTCGGCACCTTCGACAAGCTGCTCGAAGCTGCCTTCTACGGCGTGTGGACCAACGATGTGCTGCGCGTGGGCGACACCCGCCATACGTTCTCGATCGCCAAGGGCTACACCGACGTCGGCGTCTACGGCCTGTTCAAAGGTGCGCACGTCTCGACCTTCGCGCTGGACATCCCGTCCGACGGCAAGATCACCGCAACCTTCAACATGGCTTGCCTTGATTACACCGACGGCACGGTTCCGATTGTCGTTACACCCAATGCGCCGACCACCACGCCGTTCCTGTCGAACATCAACGTCGGCACGATCCTGGTGGACGGTCAGTCGCTCGAAGGCGTGGCCTGCGTCTCGGCCATGACGATCAATCTGGACAACAGCCTGCAAACCCAGCGCTGCCTGGGCTCTGACAGCCTCGGTCCAGGCGCGCACATCGCCACCGAGGCAGCCATCACCGGCAGCATCACCCTGGCGTGGTCGGCACGCGCGTACACCATCTGGAAGAACACCTTCACCCGTCTGCCTATCGCGATCGTTTTCCCGATCACCGACAGCCTGGGCAACAAGTACACCTTCAACTTCCCAGCCGTGGAAGTGGACGGCGAGCTGCCAAGCGGCGGCAAGCGCGACCTGGTGGAGGTGACGCTGAACTACACCGTCGCCAAGCTGAGCCCGACAATCACTCGATTGGCTGCGGCCGCTCCAGCTCCTTGACCCTTTTGGCTGCTCCGGTCTAACGCCGACCGGGGCGGCCCTTTTTATTGGCGTGGCGTAGAGGTTTGACATGGCTCTGAAAATGACCAAAAAGGAATCGCCGAGCACCGCTGCGAAGTGGGTTCAGTTCGACGATGACACGAAGATTCAGCTTGCCGGGCTCGACAATGCCGAGTACCAGGTCGCGATGGAGCGGATGCGCCGCCGCATTCAGCGCAACGACTCCCAGTTCGACGAAGGTGATGTAGGCGTGATCGCCGGCGAACGCACCGAGCACCAGAATCAGTGCATGCTGCTCAGCCACTTCATCGTCAAGGATTGGGCGGGCGTGCAGGATGCAGAAGGCAATCCGCTGAAGTTCGCACCGAACGTTGCTGCTGACCTGCTGGAAGCGAACATTGAGTTCTTCATCTTTGTTCTGCGCGAGTCCGGCAAGATCTCTTCCGAGGCTCGGGCTGAACTCGCACAAACCGTGGGAAAGTCGTCGCCCGCTTCGAGTGGGAAAAGGAGTGGGCCGGCCAAGCCGAGAAAAGGCGCGCCATCTACCAGCGCCTCCGCCTGACAGTTCCCGACGAACCGCCGACCGATGCACTCACTGCCTACCTGCTGAACACCTTCCACAACATCTGCCGCGGCCGCCGCTTCCTGACGAGCATGGCCGGGGCGTTCCCGCTGCCGCTCGGCGGCCGTGAGATATCCGACTGGCTGGATTCGCATCCGCCACTCTTGCCGCGTGACGATATGGACGAGGTCATGTTTGCGCTGGATGCGGTGTGCCTGGCTGCTGATGACGAGTGACTTTGTGGATGCCTCATCCGTGGTGATAGATTAGGGAAAATCAATGGAAGCGAGGCAAACATGAAGTTCACGTCTTTAGTGCTGGTAGCCCTGGTGGCTATCTCTTCCGTGTCTGCTATGGCTGAGGTCGACACCTGCAAAAAGATTTCTGGCTTGGCTCAGGAGGCTATGCAGGCTCGTCAGGATGGTGACCTGCTTCAGGATTCAATGGCGAAGATCGGCGACGGCAGCAAGTTCGCCAAAGATGTGGTGATGAAGGCTTACGAGAAACCAGTCATGACTGGAAAGGACAATAAGCGGCAGGCTGTTCGCGAGTTTCAGAACGAAGCCTACAGAGTCTGCTACAACGCCAATAACTGAATCATGAATCGAACAAGCCCGCTTCGGCGGGTTTTTTAATGCCCGGAGAAAAGCATGGCTCAGACATCCCGCTTGGTGCTGGAAATCGATAGTCGGGACGCTGAGCAAAAAGCAGCCGATACGCGCAAAGCGCTAGAAGCCCTGGAAGGCGCAGGCCTTCGCGTAAAGCCAGCGATGGATAGGGCGTCTGACGGGCTTGAGGAAGTAGGTCAGTCAGCAGACAAAGCAGGCGCCCAAGTCAAAGAGCAAAGAGCGTCGCTGGAAGCTTTGCTGGGTAGCATTGACCCGGTGACACGCAAACTCGGAGAGCTGGACAGGCAGGAAAAGGAGCTGGCACGAAATCGAAAATTAGGCCTGATCGACACCGACACTTTCAATGACTACCAAGGCAAGATCAACACCACCCGGGCGGATCTGGGTCGCTTCAATGCTGACATGACCAGGACCGGCATTACAGCCAAGCAGACGGCTGCGGCGTTGCGTGGCGTTCCTGCGCAGTTCACCGACATCGCAGTATCGCTTCAGGGCGGGCAAGCACCTCTCACTGTGTTCCTGCAGCAGGGCGGCCAACTCAAGGATATGTTCGGCGGTGCGGGACCGGCAGCAAAGGCCTTGGGCGGTTACGTCCTTGGGCTGATCAACCCGTTCACAGTTGCAGCTGCAGCCGTCACCGCGCTGGGCGTTGCGTATTACCAAGGATCGAAAGAGCAAGATGCATATCGCATTGCGCTCGTCACCACCGGCAACGCTGCGGGCACGTCAACCTTGGCGCTGGCAGAGATGGCAAAGCGCATCAGCGCTACGGTTGGCACCACGGGCGAAGCCGCGGCCGCCCTGGCACTGTTAGCTGGGAACGGAAAGATCACGAG
>NZ_JASCOY010000016.1:0-79453 GCF_029960075.1 Pseudomonas sp. PS02290 | reverse complement strand
ATTGTAGTAATCGGACTGCTTCTTGAGCTTGCTCATCAAGGCGCCTGGATCTTCGTCGGTCCAGTCAGTCAGCATCACCACATAGTCGCGGTCGTACTTGAAAGGCTCCGGCTCCTTGGCATCGATAACCAACGGCCCATATACGCCGACCTGCTCTTGAAACCCGGAGTGGCTGTGATACCAGTAGGTGCCGTTCTGCTTGACCTTGAACTTGTAGACGTACATCCCGTCAGCTTCGATGCCGTGGAAGCTGAGCCCCGGCACGCCATCCATGTTTGCTGGAAGAATTATTCCGTGCCAGTGAATGGACGTCGTTTCCTTTAACCGGTTCTTAACACGCAACGTGACTGTGTCGCCTTCCCGCCAGCGCAACAGCGGCCCAGGAATCCCACCATTGATAGCCATAGCCGTACGGGCTTTGCCTGTGATGTTCACCGGGGTTTCGCCTATAAATAGATCGAACTCAGTACCCGACAGAACGCTGGGCTGGCCTGGGCTGGTAACCGCCCATACAGGGGTGCGCCATAGCCCGAGGCCGCCGAGGATACCGCCAGCTGCGAGACCTTTTACGAAGGTGCGCCGAGAAGTCTTGGATTGCATACCGATTTGTTCCCATCAGTCGGATGTATAGCTAGCACGTGAGATGCGCATATCAAGATTCAGATTAGCAGCCACGAGCGTGTTGGATGAAAGATGCCACAAGCCAGCCAACAGCATGATTACAATTCGGTAAGGTTGGGATATTAGCCGTGCGGCTTCGAGGCCTTAGACTCTTGCTGCGCCACATCGCGGTTTGGAGCCGCTGCCGCGGACTCGTTATAAGCCTGGATCGCGACCTCACGCGCTTTCATCATCCGGTCAAACGTGCGGTCGCCGCCGCTTTCTGCAAGCGCGAAAGAAGAGATTGCCAAGCTGCAGGTCAGTACGAGAATTTTGGAGATGTTCATGTTTTTTTCCTTGTGATACCTCCGCCTGGTTGGCAGGAGGTGAAGCGTTGTGCTTGATGAGAATATTAAGTTAGTCAGGCTTTCAGCAGCCTTAGCCGAAAATTACAAATCTGAAAGCTAAGCCGTCTGGCTCATCCTGCAGTTTGGTGATATGCGGGGGGGGGGATAAAGGGATCTGGAAATTACCCCAGGCAAACGCCCGTCTTCGCTCTGTCAACGATTTGCTGTAAGACCTACGCTAAGCAAGACGGAAACGGCGACTAGTCGGCAAACATCCGGTCGGGACAGCAACGGTTCCTGGCCACTGGTGCGCTTCTAATCTCAGCGCATTCATCAGCCCCATGAGAAGTGCTCACCATTGACGCGAGTGGAATTGCCTACGGTTAGCCTGAACTATTTTTTAAGTTAGTTGAGGCCTGCAAGCGGTGCGGCGGGCGGAAAACTGCAAACCTAGGTTTTTGTCGTTTACGCAGAATCTGGCAGACAAAAAAAAGCGCCTTAACAGGCGCTTAAAGATTCACCTTGACCAAAGGAGCATGGGAGCTTCTAAAGGTGAATGTCGTACCGACAGGATATACCTTTCGGCCTAAGTACATGATATGCACAACCTGTTAAACCATGCGGGCCTATCCAAGGCTATTTATCTGCATCATTAAATAATGCACAATCCAAACCGTGTGAGCCTAACAACTGGCGCGATTTTGCCATTTCAGCTGCTAAACGTAGAGGTAGCCTCCGTTTGTCAAAGCACACTGAGAGGGTACTCTACAATCAGTCTGATTTCGTCCAGGTCGGACTCAAATGCTGTGGCTCTAGTTGTAGCCTGCCGAACCCGGAATGACATGTCCTTCAAGCTACCGGCTTGAACGACGTATTTGGCTTCGATGTCTCGCTCCCAGCGTTTCTGATCTTTTAGCGGATTTCCATCGGAATCTCGACGCATGTAGGTGCTGTTGGCACTAGAGTAATCAGCGTCCGTCCCCTTGCCATAGCGAGTCATGAACGAAAGGCCTGGCACGCCGAAGTTGCTCATGTCCAAGCTGTATGTCGCCATCCATGAACGCTCTTTAGGCGAATTGAAATCGCTGTATTGAATGGAGTTGGCAACGTAAATCGAGTCGGATTGTCTGAGATAGTCAAAATCGTCATCCCCTTGGTTTCTCTGATGCGAAATTGACAAGGTATGAGAACCGTATTTCAGGCCCACCTTAATGCTCCAGATATCATTATCGAACTTGCCAAGAAGTTTCTTCCCATCATCCGTTGCGTTGTAATAGTTCACACTGCCCGTTAAGGCCATCTGGTCAGAAAGTGGGTACACGTATAAAGCAGAGGCGTATTTCTGATCCCAGGCATCTTTCAACTTGCTTCCGTAAAGGCTGAGCGTTAAACGTTCAGTTGCATCGTAGTCGCCGCCAAAATATGCAAACCAGGGCGAATTGACTGGACCAGCATAGAAGGTTTCGAAATTATCGCGCATGGACGTGGACTGGGGCTGGCTCATGGAGTGGAGCCTACCGCCCTGAAGGGTCAAGCCGGAAATGCTTTTGTTAATGGCAGTCACGCCGCGGAAGCTCTCGGGCAGCACGCGGGAGTCACCATACGAAACCACAGGCGTAACAGGGAATACGTCACCAACGTTAACAACGGTATCAAATGCTCGTGCTTTAAGTGAGCCACCCACCTTGGTGTACTCGTCGTCTGCCTTACCGTCGTTGTCCACAGGCAGAACGTTGAAGGAGCTCTGCAAACCGTTTCTTCCTCTACCGGTGTCGAGCTTCAAACCCATAAGGGCAAACGCATCGACCCCGACACCGAATGTACCCTGGGTGAAGCCTGATTCAAATTTGCCAATGAACCCCTGCGCAGAAGCCTCGGAGTAACCATTCCCAGTAGGGCTAGACTGCCCTTTGCGGCTGTCTCGATTCATATAGAAAGTTCGGCTCAACACATTTAGAGTGCTGCCCTCGACGAACCCCTCCTTCTGCTCCTCCGCGGAGCCAACAATAGGCGCAACACCAGCGAGGGTCGAAAGGACGGCGAGAGATATTTTATTGAGGTGAGTCATATGCGCTCCGTACGAATCGGCAGATTGCTTTAAAAGACATATCGACCTGTTTTATTATTGTTTAAGAGCCATCGGCAAGCGCAGATGTTGATGATTCGAAGCTTACGAGCAGATGACGCCAAAATTACATTTATGAAAGCTTCAACAGGCTGCTTGAAACGTGTTAACGCCACAGGCGTTGGAAACATTTGACTGCTGGTGTCGGCGACCAAGTCTATCGATATTATAAGGCCATCGCTTCCGAGCTGTGATACCGATGCTGCACAATGGGTAGTTACTCGTGATGTGAGCCAACTTACGCAGTGCTTGGTGCGCAAGCGTTGGGCGGCCACGTTAAAAAAACCCGCCTCGAATGGCACCTGCTCCGATTTTCTTTGACTAAGGTAAGTGAACAGGTCTTTAGTCACGGTCCTGTACTGACAGCCAAAAAGCTCTGAGGTAGACCAATGATCAAGAAATTTTTCGCTTGCACTTCGCTTGGAACCGTTCTTTTTGCGGGCCTTGTGCCGTTGTCGTTTGCAGCTAACAACGACGCTCACTCGGCTTACACTGAGAAAAATAGCCAGAACAAGGCCGCTTCGTCCGCCATGAGCGGAGCAGCATCGGACGAATATGAAAAGGCAATGCAAAAGATGAACCAAGGGATGATGAAAGGCATGACTTCTGACCCATCGGAAAGCTGGGCCAGGATGATGGTCGAGCATCATCAAGGCGCTATCGATATGTCCCAAATCGTGTTAAAGAATACAGACGATCCAACGATCAAACAGATGGCAGAGAAAACCATCAAAGACCAAACCGCAGACGTCGCGAAACTGAAAGCCTGGCTCAGCAAACACTAGTCTTGGCCGGCAAGGTCAACATACTGGTTCACTATAGCGGCGCCAGACGGCGCCGCTCCTCAAAATACGTTGCTTAGCTGTGGGTGTCGACTCAGAAACTTCCTAATTCAATTCATTGTCCGGCAGTCACGATAAGCGAAGCGCGGCTACAGACCTCAAAGGGATGAGAGTGCCCGGCCGTTCCGGATATAGCGCATGCCGCTGGACATGGCACGAGAGGCGCTCATTGGTCCGTGGAAGGAACGATATGGCGGAGCAGCACTTTAGCAAAAAGCTTCCCACAAGCCAGCGCGAAAGCGGCCTTGATTTGGTCAAATGGCTTGCATTGGTTACCATGGTGATCGATCACTTACGTATGGTCACGCCAAATCTCACCGACCTTTTCATCCCTGGGCGCCTTTCGTTTCCGCTCTTCTGTCTCGTTATTGGTGCAAACGTCGCCCGCTCTACTAAGGGCGAATTCGCGACAAAGGCTAATGGGCGTTATTTAGGACTCATGCTGGCCTTTTCCGCTATCTCGGAGGTGCCCTACCGCTATTTCGAAATAGCTCAGACTTTCAACGTAATGCCTACCCTCACGTTGGGATTGGTAATAGCTTGGGGGGTTCATCACCGATGCCTATCCAGCGGTTTCTTTGCTATCTTAGGCTTGGCTGCAGCCATTCTGCTACATACGCCCTTGATGTATGGATTCTGGGGATGCCTTATCCCTGCAGCTGCACTAATCGCGATTCAGAAGAAGGCCGGCTTGTTTTGGCTCTTACCGGCCGTTTTATGCGTGGTCGTCAATACGCGGGGGACTGCTTGGACTCGCGCCATGAATATGGAAGTTTCTTCAATCATGGCTTTACTCGTAGCTTTAGCTGCGCCGCTGATCGGACTTTGGCTTCTCCGTCGGAAAATAAACACCAAATTATGGCCGGTTACGGCTTGGAGTTATTGGTTTTATCCGCTGCACATTGTAGCGCTTCAAGGGCTAGGCCACCTCTATCCAAACGCCTGAGGCTTTTGCAGCGATTATGGCATTCACCGACCATACCTTAATTCAGAAAATCAGTTGAGTACTGGCATGCCAAGGGCGCCCATGGGTTGTCACTCCTACTGTCGTGATGATGGTCGCTGAAACAGGCGCTGGCTACGTTACCGGATCGATGGCCCTACTGGCTGATGGGTTCCATATGGCAACGCACGCTGGTGATTGGGGATTGCAGCGACTGCCTACGCCTATGCAAAGCGTCATGCCACCGCGCTCGTTAAAAAATAGCGGCCCCGCTATCGAAGAGATTTGAAGCGCAAGACCGCGCTTGCCAGGAAGGTCAGATCAGCCTGACCAGTACGTAATTTAAAACCCGGTTTTTGCACTGTTCTTGACAGCCTCGGACACATTGTCAGTTTGCACCCATACGGCTCAGCCCCACCTCTTCGTGCGTCCGTAAGACTGCGTCGCGAGTTTGACCTGAGTCCTTGACTTTCCCACGATGAAAAGGTTTACGGTGTCAGTATGTTGAAGGCAATGTAAAGGACCAAACATGAGCATTTCAAACAAAGCAATGTCTGGTACCAGCGCAGCACCCATCAGTCTGCCGATCGAAGGAATGACCTGTGTTTCCTGTGTCGGACGCGTAGAGGCGGCGCTTGGAAAAGTCCAAGGTGTCGGCAGCGTCGTGGTTAACCTCGCGACGGAACGGGCGGAAGTACGGGCGAGCGGAAACGGCCCGGTCGACCGTGCTGCCTTGGTCCAGGCAATCGAGAAAGCAGGATACGTTGTTCCTGCGCAGACAATCGAACTGTCTGTCGAAGGCATGACCTGCGCATCGTGCGTCGGGCGAGTCGAGCGTGCGCTTCAGGCCGTGCCGGGCGTGAGCCAGGCTACGGTGAACCTGGCGACCGAGCGTGCGACGATACGCGGCGTGGCGGCGCTTGATGCGCTGCTGGCGGCAATCGAGAAGGCCGGCTATGAAGCCCGCAGCCTTGACGCCAATGTTCGCTCCGGCGATGACGAGACCGAAGCAAGGAAGGATGCGGAACGATCGGCGCTCAAGCGCGACCTGCTGCTCGCCACAGCGCTCGCGCTGCCGGTCTTCATTCTCGAGATGGGCTCGCACCTGATTCCTCCCATGCACCATTGGGTCATGGAGAACATCGGTCAAGGGCCGAGCTGGTATCTGCAGTTCGTGCTGACAACCTTGGTGTTGCTCGTCCCAGGACGCCGCTTCTATACCAAAGGGTTTCCCGCACTGCTGCGGCTTGCGCCGGACATGAATTCGCTCGTGGCTGTCGGTACGTTGGCCGCGTATGCGTATTCGGTGGTCGCCACCTTCATGCCCGGCCTGCTGCCGGCCGGCACCGTGAACGTCTATTACGAAGCGGCGGCCGTGATCGTGGCACTGATCCTGCTGGGACGGTTTCTGGAGGCCCAGGCAAAGGGGCGTACATCGCAGGCAATCCAACGACTGGTCGGCCTGCAGGCAAAAATGGCCCACGTGGAACGCGGCGGCCGTGCAACCGACATTCCGATTGGCGACGTCGTCGCCGGCGATGTGGTTGAGGTACGTCCGGGCGAGCTTATTCCGGTCGACGGCGAGGTGATGGAGGGCGACAGTTACGTCGACGAATCCATGATTACCGGCGAACCTGTCCCGGTAAAAAAATCAAATGGAAGTGCCGTGGTAGGTGGCACCGTCAACCAGAAGGGCGCCTTTACCCTGCGGGCCACAGCCGTGGGTGGGCAAACGGTGCTCGCACAAATCATTCGCCTGGTGGAACAGGCACAGGGCTCCAAGTTGCCGATCCAGGCGGTGGTCGACAAGGTAACGATGTGGTTCGTGCCGGCAGTCATGGGGGCGGCCCTGGCCACCTTCCTGATCTGGCTCGCTTTCGGTCCGTCACCGGCGCTGAGCTTCGCCCTGGTGAACGCCGTGGCGGTACTTATTATCGCCTGCCCGTGCGCGATGGGGCTGGCGACGCCAACCTCGATCATGGTCGGTACTGGACGCGGGGCGGAGCTAGGCGTGCTTTTTCGTAAGGGCGAAGCATTGCAACTCCTGAAGGACGCGAAAGTGGTGGCGCTGGATAAAACCGGCACGCTGACTGAAGGACGGCCGGCCCTGACTGACTTGGAAGTTGACCCCACATTCGAGCGTGCTCAGGTACTGGCAAGCATTGCAGCGGTAGAGTCGCGCTCCGAACATCCGATCGCGCGTGCAATCGTCGAGGCTGCTGAGAAAGAGGGCCTAATCCTCCCCGCGTTTACTGAGTTCGAATCCGTTACCGGAATGGGCGTGCGCGCCTTGGTGAACGACGTGCGCGTGGAGGTGGGGGCTGATCGGTACATGCGCTCGCTTGGCCTGAATGTAGCAGGCTTCGCGCAGACGGCGCAGAAGCTTGGCGAGGAAGGAAAATCTCCGCTGTATGCTGCAATCGATGGGCGCCTAGCCGCTGTTATTGCCGTGGCCGACCCTATCAAGGTGCACACGCCCGCTGCCATCGCTGCCTTGCACCGCCTGGGTTTGAAAGTTGCGATGATTACCGGCGATAACGAACGTACCGCCAAGGCGATCGCGTCACGTCTCGGAATTGACGAGGTTGTTGCTGAAGTCCTACCCGCGGGTAAAGTGGAGGCGATCCAGCGGCTCAGGGCCGAACACGGTTGCGTCGCGTTTGTAGGCGACGGTATCAACGACGCACCTGCGCTGGCCGAGGCTGACGTCGGCCTGGCGATCGGCACGGGTACCGATGTCGCGGTGGAAGCAGCGGACGTGGTGCTCATGTCAGGCAGTCTTCAGGGCGTCCCAAATGCTATCGCCCTGTCGAAAGCGACCATCGGCAACATCCGCCAAAATCTGTTCTGGGCCTTTGCCTATAACACGGCCCTGATCCCGGTGGCGGCAGGCATGCTGTATCCCGCGTATGGCGTGTTGCTGTCACCGGTATTCGCCGCCGGCGCGATGGCATTGTCCAGCATTTTCGTGCTTGCCAACGCGTTGCGACTGCGCGGCTTTCAACCGCCATCGAAAGACGAATGAGATGGAGGAGTTGACATGAATATTGGTGAAGCATTGAAAGAGTCTGGTGTATCGGCAAAATGATTCGCTACTACGAAGATAGAGTTGATTTCGCGTGCGGCGCGCAGAGAGTCTGGCTACCGGGCATACGCCTTGAGCGACGTACATCGTCTGCGCTTCATCCGGCGTGCACGAGACCTCGGCTTCTCGATAATGGAAATCGGTGAACTGCTCAGCCTGTGGGATGCCCGGTCGCGGCAAAGTTCCGATGTCACACGCCCTGCGCAAGCGCATATTGCTGACCTGAAAGCGCGGATCAGGAACCCGCGCCAGATGGCAAAAACGTTGCAAGAGCTGATCGCTTGTTGCGCAGAAGCCTCTAGCATGGTCAGGTAAGTGAACAACTGGTCAGTTAATTCTTGCACCGTCATGCGGTGGCGAATGCCAGCTCGGCCGTTTGAATTTACTTGTCAGCTTCCGGAGCCACAGCTTGTACGCCGATCAGTTGCCCGGTGGTGGCGTCAACCACGAGCTTGATAAAGTCGCGTGTGTCGAAGTTCACGAGCGCGCGGCACATTCTCCAGGATGAGCATGTGACTGTCCGTCTCGATACCAGCTTGGTGCGCTTGCCCCTCGCTCTAGCCGACTGCCGCGACCTGCCGGTCAGTGAAGACCACAGCTGGCATAGCATTAAGGTCGAGCGCCGCTTTACCGCCCGTCATATTGATTGCCGCCCGGGTCCCAGCTGCGCCGCAACGTAGCCAAATTGGGGCTGGTCGGTGCAGTCGCCAGCAGCGTAAATGTTATGCAAGCTCGCTCGCAGTTATGTGAGCCGGATGGCTCCGCCATTCGCAGTTAATCCGAACTAGAAATCGCACTGATTGCGAACGCGGCTGTTTTCGATTTCAAGCCGTTACATCTAGCACTTCAAGAAATTTATTGAATTGTCCTGCTCAGTTATGCGTACAGATTGACTGGTTATTCAACGACGACTCGTTTTTTGTAGACCGCGTGACGGGAAACCGTGGTGCGAACGAATTCCAAGCCAAACTCCGCGGCTTCGCGTTTGACCTGCTTACCAAAGGTCACCCGGCTGGAGCGATCCAGGGTCTGCCAGACTTCTGGGCCGATGATCTGCGGGATCTCGAACTCCATGTTCTCCGGCACTTTCAAGACGTTCTCCTTAAGCACCGCGGCGGCTCGATCTGTTGGAGTGTCGGTGCTGGCCACGTGAGCCTGGAGCAGCGCCAGAATCGTCGCCGCCGCATCGGTCTGTTTCTGTGCCCATACTTCGAGTTCAGGGGTGAGCGTCAGCGAAATGATCATAGCGATTCCTTGTGTTGAAATTCATACGCATCGGGGTTATGCAACTACATCAAGTAAAACAATTGCATCCTACAATGCAACTTGCTATCACTGGTTGAAATATAACACCAAAATGCAAGCAAGCCAAATTGGTGATAAAATACGTTATCACCAATTATAGCCGTTTATCGGTTTCAGGAGCAGCGACTGCATTTTACGTTGCTTTCGTGACTGAAGCCCTGGCCGATGATCGCGAGAAAGCCAATCATGAGAGCGATATGCACGAACTGACGAAAGGCCATCAAAATGATCAGCGCCGGCTCACATCGGTCGAATTTCAGACGCTGGCCCAGGTTCCGGCTGCGGTCGAGTGGTTTGCCAACCTGGACAACCCTCGGACACGACGTGCCTACCAAAATGACCTGGAAGACTTCTGCAGTTTTGTCGGTCTGGCTTCGGCAGATGAATTTCGTGTGGTGACGCGATCACACGTGCTGGCCTGGCGCGCCCAGCTCGAGCATCGCGGTTTGGCGGGAGCGACGATCCGGCGCAAATTGGCAGCACTGGCCAGCCTTTTTGATCACCTCCTGGAAAGCAATGCGATCGCCGGCGGCAATCCCGTGCACGGGGTGAAACGACCCAAGATAGAAAGCAACGAAGGCAAGACGCCGGCACTGGGCGATCATCAGGCGAAGGCGCTGCTCGAGGCGCCGGATGACACCACACTTAAAGGGCAGCGCGATCGGGCGATACTGGCAGTTCTCCTCTATCACGGGCTGCGCCGCGAAGAAGCAGCGCTGCTGCAGGTGAGCGACATTCAGGAGCGCCGCGGGATCCAGCATTTGAAGGTTCACGGCAAGGGCGGCAAGGTGCGGTACCTGCCGTTGCACCCGATCGCGGCCGGGCGCATTCACCAGTACCTGGAAAGCTCAGGGCATCATTTGGCGGACAGAAAGGTGCCGTTGTTCATACCGCTGCGAGGCAAACTGACCGGTGCCGGGATTACAGCCAACGGCATCTATACCGTGGTGACGGCCTATGCGAAAAAGGCCGGGATTCAGGTCGACGGCTTGGGGGTTCACGGACTCAGAGCAACCGCAGCCACCAATGCCTTGGAGCATGAGGCCGACATTGCCAAAGTCCAGGCCTGGCTGGGCCACGCCAATATCAGCACGACCAAAATCTACGACCGGCGGGAAAACAGGCCAGAGGATTCACCGACCTACAAGGTGAAATATTAATGCAAGTACTGGGTGAGGAGATGGCGTAGACAGCTGGCACCCAGCCCAATCAGGAGGAAGAACTGATGGACGAAGCCGCGAGGTTTACGTTTTATGAGAAGGTATATTTTTATGAGCTTGAACGTAAGGAAAAGCTGATTTCTCGGCTTAACCTGCCACTGGCCATCCTAGGCGTACTACTCTCATTTTTGTCTTACATGCTAGGTAAAGCACCAAGCCCAGGGGATGGCTTCGCCGGCGTTTCATTTTGGATTTTGTATCTATGCGCCGTCTTCTGCCTGCTGTGCGGAGCATATTATTTCCGGTCGTCTTGGCAGCTGCGCGATTTTGACAGGGGACTCCCCACCTTGGTTGACTTGGAGATCTATCGTGCCGATGCAACTGCTCATTTCGCAGAACACGGCGAAAATACAGATGACGCTGCAACCTATTACAAGGCGATAATTCTCAGCTACTACATCGAAGGCGCAACGGTTAATGCGGTGAACAACGATAAACGTGGCTCACAACTCGTCTCGTTAGCAAATTGCGTAACGCTCACCATGATTTTATCGGTGTTGTCATTCATTCCGTTTTACACCCATCAGCAGGAGCTGAATCAGCATGAGCAATCAAAAGCCGCCACCGCCGCCGCCACCCCCAATGCGCTTCGTTAAAGATCACGGAAAGAATCTTCCAAAATCTCCGCCACCGCCGCCACCTTCAAAAAAGGACTGACTGCTTGGCTCCTGCTCGACCTAACTTGAGTAGGGGCCGGGTCATCAAAAGCTTGGACTGCAAGCCAAGCGCGTGATTAAAGGGCCTTGATTTGACCTCATGCTGCATGCCGCCAGCTCAACTTCGGGTCGAATGCCGTCGTCAGGGACCGGCTCTTTCGGAACAACTCCTGCGATTCGCGACCGATTGCTTTCGACCCACCGGACACCCACCTCTAAACTGCCCTCTATTAACCATTTGCCTCTGGTACCGCGCCCTGCGGCGCCGAAGGATACGGCATCGTGCCTCGATAGACGTCGCAATACAGAGGGTGAGCCATAAACTCCTCAGCAACCGCTGAGTCCGCCTGTTTCATTCTTGACGGTTGCCATGGGCGTTGAGTTGGCTGTCTGGTTCGCAGGGAAGAGCCTTTCAACGATGACACAATCGATCCAATGACCGTCCAGGCAGGCGTGCTTCTCATAGATCCCAACCTGACGGAAACCACTCGCTTCGCACAACGCCAGGCTGGCCTGGTTCGACGCGAAGATTCGAGAGAGAACCTTCCAGAATCCACGAGCCTCGGCCTCATTGAGCAGCGCTTGGAGCAAGTGCTTGCCCATTCCTTGGCCTCGCACTTCACGGCTCATATAGATGGAAAAGTCAGCGATGCCATCGTAGCAAGCGCGCGCCCGGTAGCTACTGAGGCCTGCCCATCCGACCACCTGATTGCTCCCATCAAGCACTACGAGCACAGGATAGCGATCTGCATTCTGGAGTCGCTCGATCATGTCGGCTGGATTGCGAGGAGCAGTTTCGAACGTGGAACTCCTTTCCTCGATCCCTTCGTTGTAAATGGCGGCTATTCGCGGAGCGTCGTTAGGGTTTGCTGGGCGGATTTGCATGAACGATTCCATTTCGTTGGCAGTAACAACATTAGGGTCAAAAAAAGGCGGATCAATCAGTGCGTGCAGTGCCGGAGCAAGACTCGCTCGTTAGGCCGCAACGAACCTCGGTAGCTCGTGTGATTTGTCTTAGGACGCTGAGCGCGCCTTGTCTGGCCTCGACTGACAGGTTCTTGATCATCGCTCGTTCTTCGGCAATCAGATCGCGTCGGATCTTTTCGTAGAGTTCTCTGCCAGTCTGAGTTGCCTGGATTTTCACAGCGCGGCGGTCTTCATCATCCTCAACACGGGAGACGTAGCCCTTGCGTTCAAGGACATCGATTACTCGGCTCGCCGTGCTCTTGTCCAAGAACATTTCTTCAGCCAACACATGAAGCCGAAGCGCACCCTGCTTGACCAACGTTTCGACCGCATAGCATTGGGTAACTGAAACGTCGTAGCAGCAGATACGGTCTCGATCCCGAAATTGGTAGACGCGGACGAGCTGGTTCAGCGCCTCGTATAAATCCTCGGCATCCTGAGTGAGCTGGTCAGTTTTGCGCTTCGCCATAATCGTCACAAATTTGTTGTTAAGTGCAACAGTAATCGTGGCATGCCGAGCCGTCAACGAGCGTCCAACGGTTGACGGTAGAAAACACACCACGCTAGCTTGTTGTTACTACCAACCAAATGGGTCAATCCACGTGAGCTTTCCCGAATCGCTACGCCCTGCGGTCCACCGTACCAAGCTCGTGTGGGCCATGGGGATTACCCAAATTCTGGCATGGGGCTCGACCTATTACCTGCCAGCTGTTCTGGCAACACCGATAGCGCAGGACACCGACTGGTCTATCACGAGCGTGGTAGGCGGATTGTCTTGGGGAATGGTGATAGCTGGGGCAACATCACCAACTGTAGGGCGCTACATTGACCGGCATGGCGGGTGTATGACGATGGCGTTCAGCTCACTTCTGCTGGCCATAGGCCTTGCTTCCATGGGGTTGGCCGAATCCCTTGAAGCGTATTACTTCGCATGGAGTTTGATCGGTATCGGGATGGCCGCAGGACTTTACGATGCCGCCTTCTCAACGCTCGGGCGGCTTCTTGGTGATGGGGCGAGAACCTCGATCACCGGACTTACCTTGCTGGGTGGATTTGCCAGCACCGTGGGCTGGCCTGTTATTGCGGTGATGGAGGAATGGCTTGGCTGGAGAGGTACATGCCTTTCCATTGCGGCTGTTCACCTCTTGGTTGGATTGCCTGTCCATGCCCTGATGATCCCTGGCAGCTCGAAGCAGCCACAAAGGCCAGTGGTCTTCGGCGATGCCGACCCGACATTACGCAGCACAAGGCAGTCACGCGTCTTTTTCCTTCTCATCGGCATGATGCTGACCATCCTCGCGCTGGTGGTCTCGGGGATCTCGGTGCATCTCTTGGATGCCCTCAAGCAATTGGGGATCGCGACCGCCATTGCGTTGGCTATTGGCATGGTGATCGGCCCCGCCCAGGTGGCAGCTCGGATCGCAGAGTTCTCAATCGGCAGAAACCTTCACCCTACATGGTCGGCACGAGTTGGCGTGCTGCTCTGCCTGCTTGGACTGGGTTTGCTGATCTCGGGAAAGCCATGGCTCGCGTTCATCTCAATCGCTCTATACGGGGCTGGTAACGGCATTCTCACCATCGCTCGTGGCACGCTGCCGCTGGCCCTGTTTGGTGCTGAGGGATATGGCTCCCGCATGGGATTACTTGCCCGACCGGTTCTGGTTGCGCAGGCGTGTGGCCCGCTCCTCGCCGCCTCGGTGTTGGACGCATTCGGCCCGGAGCTTCTGTTGAGCGTGCTGTGCTGCTTGCTCTTAGTTTGCGTGGCGATCAGCTTCCAGCTTCCTGCGAAGAGTGATACGGCGAACTGAGTATTGATTGGCCGCGAGCGCAGGAAAGCTTGGAAATAAAACACACACGGTTTACTAGACATACGATAAATCGTATATTCGATTTTACGTATATGCGGAGTGTGTCATGCCTGAGCCCATCAAAGTCCTGTTTGTCTGCGTTGCTAACTCTGCTCGCTCGCAAATCGCGGAGGCCCTGTTGCGTCATACCGATCCACGTTTCGCCGCATTCAGTGCCGGTTCCGAGCCCTCCGTTGTTGATCCGCGAGCAATCGCTGCACTTGAGAACGTTAAGGTCGATGCATCAGGCCTGCGCAGCAAGTCTATCGACGAGTTTCAGGGGGAGCGGTTCGATTACGTCATCACGCTGTGCGACAAAACCGGACGTGAATGCCAGGCAATGCCTGGAGCTGGCGAGATCATCGCGTGGGACTTTGCTGACCCGGTTACCAGCGCAGATCCTGGGGCGTTTCGTCACACCCTTCACGATATCCACGAGCGCATCAAACTCTTGGTATTGGTCAAGACAAAGCATCTGGAGGATGTATGACAGAACCCATGTGTCCGACCGCGCTCTTCAAGTGCCTTGCGGATGACACCCGAACCAAAATCACGATGTTGATCGTGAGAGAGGGTGAACTGTGCGTCTGTGAGTTGACGGCAGCCCTAGATCAGAGCCAACCCAAAATTTCCCGCCATTTGGCGCTGCTTCGGTCGTCCGGCCTGCTCATTGATCGCCGTCAGGGACAGTGGGTTTATTACCGGCTTCACCCAGATCTCCCCGCCTGGGTCACTGCAATTCTGAAGGACGTCGTCGATGCGAACCAGCAGTGGCTGCAAGACGAAGCTACGCGGCTGTGCGACATGAATGGCCGTCCCATCAAACAAGCCGTGTGTGACTGATCCACGTCCCTTTCCGAGTGTTTGAAATGCTGCTTGCCGTACTGATTTTCGTCGTCACCATCGTGCTGGTCATTTGGCAGCCCAAAGGGCTGGGTGTCGGATGGAGTGCGAGCCTGGGTGCTGTCCTGGCGCTCCTCACCGGGGTAGTCAGCCTTGGGGACATTCCCGAGGTGTGGCACATCGTGTGGAACGCCACTGCCACGTTTATCGCTGTGATCATCATTAGCTTGCTGTTGGACGAAGCTGGTTTCTTCGAGTGGTCAGCACTGCATGTCGCCCGCTGGGGTGCAGGCAGTACCCGGAAACTATTTGCCTTCATCATCCTGCTGGGTGCCGCCGTATCGGCGCTCTTCGCAAATGACGGGGCGGCACTGACCCTGACGCCTATCGTGATCGCGATGCTGCTGGCATTGCGGTTTTCCCCCGCTGCCACTCTGGCGTTCGTGATGGCAGCGGGGTTCATTGCAGATACGGCGAGCTTGCCGCTGGTGGTCTCCAATCTGGTGAACATCGTTTCCGCTGACTACTTCAGCATTGGCTTTACCGAATATGCCTCCGTCATGGTGCCGGTCAACATCGCCAGCGTTGCAGCGACACTGGTAATGCTGCTGTGGTTCTTCCGCAAGGAACTGCCGGCGACCTACGACCTTGCGCAACTGCACGAGCCTTCAGAAGCGATCCGCGACCCCGCGACGTTTGTCGCAGGTTGGTGGGTATTGGCCCTCCTGCTGATCGGATTTTTCGTCATCGAACCACTCGGCATACCGATTAGCGCCATTGCTGCTGTGTGTGCGCTCATCCTCTACGTGATCGCCGCTCGCGGCCACGCCATCGACACCGGGAAGGTGCTCAAGGGCGCACCCTGGCAGGTGGTGATCTTTTCGCTGGGCATGTATTTGGTCGTCTACGGGCTCAAGAATGCCGGGCTCACCGATTACATCTCCCAGATCCTGAATACCTTCGCTGGCCATGGTATCTGGGGGGCCTCGCTGGGCACCGGGCTGCTCACAGCGTTTCTGTCCTCGATCATGAACAACATGCCCACGGTGTTGGTCGGCGCCTTGTCCATTCATGCCGCAGAGGTGCAAGGCGTAGTTCAAAAAGCCATGGTGTACGCGAATATTATCGGTTGCGACCTAGGGCCGAAGATCACACCCATTGGCAGTCTGGCGACCTTGCTCTGGCTGCATGTCCTCGCCAAAAAGAACATCACCATCACTTGGGGTGACTACTTCAAAACCGGCATCGTGCTTACGGTGCCCATTCTGATCTTCACGCTGTGCGCTTTGGCACTGCGGCTCAGTTTCTAAATCCATGAGGCATTCCATGAAAGTCCTATTCATGTGTACCCACAACAGCTGCCGCAGCATCCTGTCCGAGGCAGTTTTCAATCATCTGGCCCCGGCTGGCGTTGAGGCGGTTAGCTCTGGCAGCTTTCCCAGTGGTCGCGTTAACCCGCAAGCCTTGCAGACGCTCCAATCCGCTGGAATCTCCACGGAGGGCTTGAGCAGCAAGGCATCTGATGCTTTCGAAGGTTCGCCGCCAGACATCGTGATCACTGTCTGCGACCGGGCAGCCGGTGAAGCTTGCCCGATATTTTTCGGGCCAGCGCTGAAGGCGCATTGGGGGCTGTCTGACCCTTCCGAAGTGACTGAATCAGCGGCTGAAATCACAACGGCATTTGAGTCGACCCTGGCCAAGATCCAGGAGCGCATCGGTGTATTTCTGAGCCTGCCCCTAAGCACGATGAACGGTGACGAACTGAAAGCCGAATTGAATCGCATCGGCACGCTTTAAGCCGACAGGCCGGGCTCGGTTATCAACTGGCCCGAAGGAGTTTCTATGCAAGACACATTACCCAACGTACAGGCCGAACTGATCGACATCCCGTCGCTGGAGCGACTGGCGACCAGCACCACGTCGACGCACAAGCCACGCATTCTGTTGCTCTACGGATCGACCCGCGAGCGCTCGTTCAGCCGGCTGGTCACTGAGGAAGCTGCGCGCCTGCTTGAAGAGTTCGGGGCCGAAACCCGGATCTTCGATCCATCAGGCCTGCCACTTCCAGATGATGCGCCTGACAGCCATCCGAAGGTTGCGGAGCTGCGTGAGTTGATGCAATGGTCAGAGGGCCAGGTCTGGTGCTCCCCTGAACGTCACGGCGCCATGAGTGCGGTGTTCAAGGCCCAGATTGACTGGGTGCCGCTTGCAATAGGCGCAGTACGGCCAACACAAGGCAAAACCTTGGCGGTGATGCAGGTCTGCGGTGGTTCCCAGTCGTTCAACGTGGTCAATCAATTACGCGTTCTCGGTCGCTGGATGCGGATGTTCACCATCCCGAATCAATCCTCGGTCGCCAAGGCGTTCACTGAGTTCGACGACTCCGGTCGGATGAAGCCTTCGTCCTATTACGACCGTCTGGTGGACGTGATGGAGGAGCTGATGAAGTTCACGCTTCTGTTGCGGGATCGCCAGGAGTATCTGGTAGATCGCTACTCAGAGCGGAAGGAATCGGCGGCAGAGCTATCGCAGAGAGTTAACCAGCGCTCCATCTAAGCCACCTTCACAGCGAGCAATTACCAAGCCAAAGATAAGGTAGGTAGCAGCCAACGATCTCGGCCAAGGCCGTGACGATGAACAGGCTAGGCGTATTGATTTCTGGCATGAGCCTCTCTATCCCGAGCTCTAACGGTAAACCGCTGGAGCGATTCACCATAAAAAATCGAGGCAAGAATCCCCACGGGGCAGTTTTGTATTTCCCGGTACCGACTACCTGGACGACATCGAGGTCGGTGGCCAGCGCGTTGGCCACGTCGATTATGGGATCAATCCGCTGGGCGATCGGCTGTACATCAACATGCTCGAAATTGAGCCGGCGCAGCGGGGGCAGGGTATCGGCCTGGCAGTGCTGTGGCATCTGTGGCGTACGCACCAGATACCGATTGTGCCGCTGGATCAACGCACCTCATCCGATGGTTTCTGGTACAGGGCTCGCCGGCGATTCGAAACAATTGGCGCCGTGATCGATGAGGAGCTGCGCGGCGACGAGCATAGGGAATTGGAGCAGCAACGCTGGCAGCACCTGGTGCCAGAACCCCTGCATGAGCGACAGACCCGTAAATACTGGGAATGGGTCGCGGCGGAACACGCTGCAGGTCGACCTGCTGGGCCTGGTATACGATGAACGATCTCAATCCCCCCCAGTCCACCGCCGTGCTGGTGCCGGCCGGCGAACGCCGCTTGAGCGCCGTGGAGTTCCAGCAGCTGGCCAGCGTGCCGGCAGCGGTGGAATGGTTCGCCAATATCGACAACCCCCGAACCCGCCGCGCCTATCAAAACGACTTGGAAGACTTCTGCAGCTTTGTGGGCCTAACCGGGGCTGATGAGTTTCGCGCCGTGAGGCGCTCGCATGTGCTGGCTTGGCGCGCTCAGCTGGAAACACGGGGGCTGGCCGGTGCCACGATCCGGCGCAAGCTGGCGGCGCTGGCCAGCCTTTTTGATCATCTCCTGGAGAACAATGCAGTAGCCGGTGGCAACCCGGTGCATGGGGTCAAGCGGCCCAAGATCGAGACCAACGAAGGGAAGACGCCGGCACTCGGTGACGACCAGGCCAAAAGGTTGCTGGAGGCCCCAGATACAGAAACTGTGAAGGGCGTGAGGGATCGGGCGATCCTAGCCGTGTTGCTGTACCACGGGCTTCGACGGGAAGAGGCTGCAAGACTGACATTGAGTGACCTGGTAGAGCGCCGAGGCATAAAGCATCTTCGGGTGCATGGAAAGGGGAAGAAAATCCGGTTCCTGCCACTTCACCCAGTTGCTGCTGAGCGGATCTATGCATATCTGGAGCGCGACAGTGTCCGGGAGCAATCATCGGGACCGTTATTCCGTTCCGTCCGGGGCAAAACCACCGGAGCGGGAGTTACGGCGAATGGGCTATACACGGTGGTGGCGCACTGGGCGCGTGTTGCTGGCATCGAGGTCGACGGCCTAGGGGTCCACGGGTTGCGGGCAACGGCCGCGACTAATGCGCTAGAGCATGATGCCGATATCGCTAAGGTCCAAATGTGGCTTGGGCACGCGAACATCAGCACTACGCGGCTGTACGATCGGCGGGGGCAGCGACCGGAAGACTCCCCGACCTACAAGGTGAAATACTAAACTTGGGCGCATTCAAACCATCAGCCCAGCCCAAGCTACGGCAAAACAAAAGCATCAGAGGACGAGATATGCATGAGCTAAGGTTGGAAGATCTATACATGATAGAGGATGAACCGCGAATCTTGATCGTTGATCAAGCGCCGATGATCCAAAAGACTATAAAAAGCGCACTAGAATCTAGCAAGGGATTTCATATTGCAAGTTGCATGAGCGCAAGCGACATTTTCAAAGAGATCGTGGATTTCAAACCCTCTGTCATTCTCCTGGGAAAGCTTTCAGAGAATGTCGTAGAGCTGGATGTACTCCAATCACTACGGAGGAACAGTTCAACTTCCGACATACCAGTGGTAGTTATGGCCACTACCGACTCGTCAGATTGGAAGTCAAAGTGCTTCAGCAATGGCGCAAGTGACTACATTATCAAACTGCCTGACAATGCTGAGCTAATTGCCAGGATAAAATATCACTCGGGGGCTTATTTCAAAAGCATTCAGCTAGACGAAGCTTACCGAGCGCTGAGGGTATCACAACAGCAACTGCTGGATACTAATTTGACCTTACAAAGGTTGATGAATGACCTGCAGATATCTAATGAAAGGCTACAAAAACTGGCGAATGTTGACGGACTCACCGGTATAGCCAACCGAGCAAGCTTTGACCGGTTTGTAAAAACATATTGGGAAACTGCAGATTATGCGCATTCTGAAATATCGATATTGATGATCGACGTAGATCATTTTAAGAAGTTTAACGATGCTTTCGGCCATGTAGAGGGAGACAATGCCTTGGTGCAGGTAGCGAAAGTGCTCACCTCCGCGTCGGCAGAAGAAGCAAGCCTAGTCGCACGGTATGGGGGTGAAGAATTCTGCGTGGTTCTTCCCAATATCGGCTCAGATCGAGCTCTCGAGATCGCCAATGATCTACTGAAGTCGATGCAGGCGGTTGGTATCCCGCATATTTATCCGACCTCCACCTCAGTAGTCACTCTAAGCATCGGCATTGCTACATCAACCCCTAACTTACTTGAAAGCCCGAAAGAGCTACTACAGAAAGCTGATGCAGCTCTTTACTTAAGTAAGACAACCGGCAGAAATCAAGCGAATATTGCACACTAAATTGTACGACTCTTCGTCCCTGCTCGATCTATTGAGGACCGCCATTCCACTTTGAAATAGCTGATTCCAGCTCAACCCTCAGCATTTCATACTGCTCTTTAGCCACTAAATCTTCAGCCTGCAAGGCCGCGACCCAGCCCTGGGCATGGGCTGCGCTATGGAGCATCACCTCCCGGTCGCCAGCTAAAGCTATGTGCTCGATTTGGTGACGGGCGCGCTCTAAGACACTGCTGCGTAGATCATTGGTTTCCATACTGACATCCGAATGCTGGGAGGTGATCAAGGGCGGGGTCTCCTAGGGCGCTCTGTAGGCTTCGATGGCAGATGCTTACCATCGGCTCCAAAAGCGTAGGAAACCGTAGCGTGTTGCCCTGCAAAGAATACTAAGTGCGGTGCACAAATTGCCAAATCATGAAGGATCAACTTGTTATCTTGAGTTCTTTGTAATACATGGTAGGCAGTTACCCCCACCACGACACCCTCGTAGGTATTTAGGTTACCAACATGAGCGTCGATGATTAATTCGTTAGCCACCAGACCAGCCAGATGATTGCGGGACTTTGCTCTCTCGGCAAATGGCTTAGCCAACCGCTTAGTTACCCAGGGCAAACCTCTGTCGTCGTAGTCGAGGTGATCTCCGCTCTTCATAGCGACCAGCACGGGACCACGCGTGCTCGAAGTATTATCGTAGACCTCGGCGCTGTCTGACTTCTGAATAGCGCTGGGCAGAAGCTGCATAGCACGCTCGTAGCGATCGATGATTTTATCGGTGGGTACGGGGTGTCCACCTTTTGCAACCCTAAGGTTAACCCTGTCAACGTTTATGGAGGGATGAGCGGTAGTAATGAAAATTAAATCCACGCTAAAGCCTTTGTCCCTGGCCTCGTCAAACAGAGCAAGCTTTCCTGGTGTGGAAAGGACCGTCTCGAAAGCAAAAGCCGCTCCCGACTCCAATGCCGCCTTTCTCCTCCCCTCAGCCAGCGCTGCGGCCTGACGATTGCGGTCAAGGGCATCAGAAATATTCGAGAGCTCAAATTTGGCTATATCGTCAGCATTGATATACTGCGCTGGGAACTTATCAGACTGTGCGAGACCACTCGTAACAGTACTTTTGCCGGAGCCATTCGGCCCAGCAATTACTACCATCCTTGGTTCGAGTTCATTCATGCAATAGGAACTTGTTTGCTCAGATTTCTAGGCGCTGACGGTACAGCACCGCGTGCAACCAAAGGAACGCTTCTACCAGCTTTAACTATGCACAATGCGCCGCTTACCAGTTGGACATGCTGTGCGTTATCAGCCAGGCCAAGCTCTCGATTTTCCTCAATAGCTTGCAAAACGGCCTCCTCCATCAATTTGGAGGCTGTGGCTCGCCCTATAGAATCAATCAATGATTTCCGCATAACTGATACCTCAGTGGTGTGACTCTAATTCTACGCGCCTGTCGCGAAGATGTCAGCCAACACCTAGACCACTTCAAGCTCGTGAATAGCGGCTGTCCCAGTCATGGTGACAGACAGGAATGCGCGAGTACCGAGCACAACAGCCGCAGTGGCGACCTGCATTCCGAAAATGATCGTAGTACCGCTAGGGGCCGCCGCCATGAAAGCATCATATGCTTCCGTCCACTCGTTTCGATTCCGCTCAACGATGGACTGGATTATCCCCTTTTGAGTAATCTGGATCGGCGTAGTCACGGATATGACCCCAAGGTTTTGTATAAGCTGGTAGCCAAGCGGGAGTGGCGTGGTCATTAATTCCATATAAATTTTTGCGCTTCTCATTTGGTTGATGGTGTAGAAGAAGTAGTCAGCATCGAATCACCTGACCTTCCCGTTAAAGCACGTTTCTACTCAGCTTGATGCATTGTGAGGACCTGGGCAATCTTTCCGCTGTCACTCTGGTTTCAGACCAGGCTTAGCCAGCCGTCGACGAGGCGGAGCCAGGTCGGGCACCACCTCATACTCACCCTGGACATGCCCCAGGCCGGTGTCGCAACGCAGATCCAGAAAATTGCCCTGCCACCATACCTCGCTGCCATTGATCCGAACGGCACGCTCACGAAGCCAGCGGTACCGCTCTGCATCGCGGCGAAGCCCGGCCAGGTCCTCAGGGTCGGATTGTACAACTAGCTCAGTAGCCGGGGCGGCGGGCTTACGGGGCATGGCTCATTTCCTACTTGGTGAGCATGGAACGCCATCGGCGCTTTTGAGTAATGACAGGGCTAGCCCTGCGAGAGGTCACGGCGCTATCGCTGTCCACGCACTGGACCGCAAGTAGGTCCGGGGCTCTGATCTGGATACGTACATCCCCAGAAGCCTCTGAAACGCTTAAAATCTGGATCTGAATTTTGTCGCCAATCACAATATTCTCACCTTGGCGGCGAGTCAGGAGGAGCATACGTTTTTCCCTTGAATCTTTCTCAACGCGGCTATATGCGCGCGGTAAGTGTTTTCCTTTGCCCCTGGTGTGGCAAGTCGATCAGTCGATCAAGCTCCCTTATTGGCGAGCACGAGCATATGTCGGGCCAGCTCGAATGCCAGCGTCGAGGATGTTTGCTTTGCCAGAGCAAGCGTTTGAGCGTCCGGCTGATACTCCGGATCTGTATGCAGCGCCTGAAACGCTTCATCGGCGCCGGCAAACATCTCCATCAGGATTACCGCACGCTGGTCAAGTACCAGCATGCCGGCAGGGGCGTCGGGGGTTTTGTGATGGCTCATGTCTTTTTCCGTGATTCAGTGGGGGATCATGCTGGAGCGATAGAGCGCGGACCATGCCAGCAGCGTTTCGCTCGGCTGCTCCAGGGCTACGCGAACCATTTCCTCCGCGCTCTGGCCGGTGCAGTCGTGCACCGCCTGCCCGAGGCGCATCAGTTTGGCTGGGACGCCTTGTACGCGGGCTTTCGTTGCAAATTCGTACTCCTCGGCCTGGCCGTAGATCGTTGACGCATTGAAGCGACTAAGCAGCATCTCTATTGCCTCGACTTCGGCCTCTGGCAGAAGAATGGTATCACCGTCAAAAAAGACCTGGCGGGTGCCTTTCAAAGCCTCCACAGCTTCCATGTAGCGCGATGGATCTACGCTTGCCAAAACCGAAGGGTATTCGGGGTAATCATGTTCCACGGCGTCGTTTCCTATTGTCCGTCAGGGTCAACAGCGACCCACGCTTTCGCCCCGTTGTAGTCGTCGCCACCTTCGGCCTTGAAGACCAATCCGTCCTTGTCCACCGCGTAGACGCCTGGGCGTTCGCTTGCCGGATCACGCAATTCATTCTTCCAGCCGTACACATCCCCCTCCCACACCAGGACGACGCCGCCGCGGTGCTCCTGATTCCCTGCTCGCCACCTGGCAGCGGTTGCGCGTAGCGCCTCGATCGGCTGTGTCATGGTCGTTTTCCTACCAGTCCGATCGTTGAAGGCGGTACGTGCCCGGAAGGTGGTTTTCAAAGTGGCTCAATTTCTTCTCGGCCTCGTCCTGGTCATCCGCTCGATCAATAGCGAGCCAATCACCATTTAGCTGACGCTCTTCGACAAACCACACCGGATCGGACTTGTCGTCCCCCAATGTCGATTGTCCATCGCTGCTATTGGCACATAGGTGCTCCAGCTGTGCCCTGTCTTGAAGACCGGTCTTTACAAGTACCGGAAATCCATTTTTTTGCATCTGCGCAGCGGCTTTAGCAAACACGTCAGGCTCGTTGTCTTTCATGCCGTACTGCTCCTTATGGGAGTACCTGGGCGGCAGATCCGCCGCGTTCAGCTCTACTTCAGCGCTTTGTTCAGACCATCACGCAGACAGTGCGCCTGATCGTCGTAAACTTCAGAACGATCCAGAACCTGACCGCTTGCATCCGTAACCTGCCAAACGCAATCACCGGAAAACACCTGGTCGACCAACAGCTCAAGAATCCGGCTGTCGTCAATCTGCACACTGAATACCAGCTCGAAGCCGTCTAGATCCTGTTGTTCAATGCTCATATTCTATTTCCGTAGTATTTGCGACTGTTGAAAACCGACTTAAGAAATAGGGCTTTCGACAGTCCCCGCGAACCGGGAAAGCTGGTCACTCGTAGATTTCGTTATGCAGCTCGTACAGCTCCGCGCAAAGTTCACGATAGCTTGCGAGCGTCATGCTAGGGTCTTCCGCACCGATGTCGTAGCCGACGTTGTCGATGTACCAGACCGATAGTTCATGCCTGGTCATGTTGCTGAAATCAGGCATGGTCGTTTCCGTGTCAGTGGATCGGCCCGGCGTACCGGGCCAATACCGTGTTAGGACTTAGCGTATTGGTCGAAGTGGTGAGCCACAACTTCTGAGTCGGCGCCGTTGTCCGAATCACTGCCATCCATCCAGAGCGCAACTGATTCGCCTTCGATCGACCTGAAATCCGCAGCTGCCTGGTGATCGTCGATGTCGTCACGGTCATGGCTAACGAAAACGATTTCCACCGGCTGCTGTGCGTAAACCGCGTGGATTGCTCCACCCGTGACATCAACAACGATCTTTACAGCAACTGGTAAACCCATTTTTCTGACCCTCAGTGATTTGCTTCAGTGAGGATAATATTAGCCTATAGACTAACTTGCATCAACAACATATTAGCCTATAGGCTAACTATTTGTACTCTCGTAGACCTCTCACCGCGTCGTCCCAATGCGTTGGACGCTCAGGATCATTGACGATTTTGCTAAGCGACACCGGGTGCTTACCCCAGTGCGCCGCCAAGTCCTTTCCGCTCCATCCCCGGCGCCGGTACTCGGCTTTGAACTCTTCCGGGGTTAACCTTTGAATCAACATCAAAAAATTCTCCGCACTATGTCGTGGTCCGATTGGGCATGATCACCCTCCCAGTCTTTCTTTTCCTAGCGCTTCAATATCTCTTCTTTAAATTCGGCTTCGACCGGGAAGCTTGTAGAACCGCGAGACTCAGGCTGATTTGCTCCTCGTGGAGCGCTCTGCTTGCTTGAACAATGTCCGGCAGCCGTGGCTATCGGCTCATTGCGCCGCTCCCTTCGGTACCGAAGGTGTACAGCCCAGCTCAAGCGGCCCGGCCAAGCGCGCCACATAGCGAGGCTTGGGATTGCGGGACCAATCATTTTCTTTCGCGCAAGTCGCGGCACAGAGCCCTGTTCTTGCTCGCACGTACATGGTGCGGACGACTTTCTCTTTCTTGCCCCGTCCCTGCACCAGATCCACGGCGTAAGTTTTCCACTCCTTGTTCTTCCAGAAGGCATGAGCGTCAGCTTCATCGCCAAACAGCATTCGCTCTTGCTTCGGTGCTGGAGTCTCGGCCCTTTCCTCTGCCTCCATTTGAGCCGCTTCTATGATCCTAGCTGCGGTGATCTGCGCATCCATGCCATTGCCCCACGACTGCTGCATGTAAAACGGCTGCGCCTCAATTATGCCCGAGGCAGCGGAACTACTGATGGCCATAATCTCGGCCACCGCCTCGGTCACTGAACCTTCCCACTCGAAATACTTCATCGCATCGTTCCTTGAAAGCCCCGGCAAACCGGGGCGAGCGGGTTAAGCTGCGAGCAGCTTCGGCACTTCACGCAGGGCGGTTTGTATCAAGGCGCTGAAGTAGCGCGCCGTGTTGCCCTCGGGGTCCGCTAAGACCGCATCCATGATTACCTTCGGCTCGACGTCAGATTTTTTCGCCATCAGCTCCAAGGCCTCCAGCGCGGCTAGGGTTGCGATGTTGGCCTTCAGTTCCTGTTTACGTTCTGCACGAATGTCACACACCGCCTCGTCGACCAGCCATTCCTCGGCTTCGAGGTACTGCCGCGCTACTTCACGGGAGACGTGCGCCGCCTTCACGACCGCATCAATTTTGGTTTGCCTGTTCATTCTGGAGCTTCCTCAATAATTCGCTTTGACGAGGAGGATATTAGCCTATAGGCTAATTCTTCACCACTAAAAATTAGCCTATAGGCCAACTATTTTTACTGACTTAGACTCCTCACCGATTTGCTCCTTACTGTGGGGCCCTGGTCACTTCAGTGCGAAAGGGTGGAAATCCCGCCTGGCCCGTCGGGGTGATCCGTATCCCCAGGAATAGCGCGGTTGTCCCATTGAAAAGACGCAACGGCGCTACTGCACGGAGTATATTTGCTACCTGGCAGCGTTTGGCTTGCCACCCATGCCCCAGAACTCAAGGAGCCGTAAATGCCAGCTGTAGATGAAGACCAATCGATTGCTGAGTGGGACAGAATTTTGGGCGCACTTTTCGACGGCGCCATACCAGTCAATGCGGAATGGACAGCGCCTGCCGAAATCGTGGCTGTACTAAACGCAATATCCAGCCGCTCAAACCATATGTTTTACCCCGACGGAGGAGGTATGGATCTGCTTGGTGCCCAGCTCGACTCAGAGGGCAACATTGAATGGGCGGTCGATGAAGGTGGCCTGCAGAGCTTCGTGCACGTTGCTCGCCCTTTGAGACTCACCTTTTGGAATCCAGGACCGTATGGTCATGAAGCGAACTTTATATTTGAAGTCGATGCGCTTGCGCCTGTAGGTCCGGAAGCTTCTAGAGGCGAGTATGTTGAAGAACTGACGGAGATTTCAGCCGGCGAGTATGAACCACTGAGCTCCTGGGAAAATGGTCACAGCCGGAACGGCGAACCGCTGGATGGCGCTCGCCGAGTGGTCAGGACAATCAAGGCCGCTCGCTATGCCATCTTTGGGAAAGGCTCTTTGTATAACCGTCACACCAGCACGGGTTTCGATGCCTATAGCGCGGTCCATAATCACCCGGGCAACTTCACCAGAATAGTCGAGGACATGGCTCAAATAGAGCTTTAAAGCCGATTGAGCAACAATCTACATTGTCACAAGGCCTCCAATATGATCGATGCTGGGGGCCTTCTTGATACAGAATCTGATGCACCGCTAATCGATCTGCTAAACACAAAATTCTGCTGCACCATGGACTCGCTGGCTCTCCTATAGCGTTAGTCCCCGCCTCTAATCGCTTCAATCAAACGTGGCCCCTGGTTGCGCACATTCCCGACGTCTTTGTTCACCTCGAACCACGTAAACTCCTCAGTTGGCCTGCAGCACTCTTTGGCGATCTCAGCGGCGCGCTCTGGCGTCGTCTGCGGGTCTACCCATTCCCGAGCGTGCTCTGGGCTCAGCACGACCGGCCGCCGATCATGAATGTCGACCATGCCTTGATCGCTGTTGGCCGTGATGATCACGAAACCGTCCTGCGGGTCCGGCTCAAGGCCGTGATGCACTTCTGCCAACGCAGCGAAGAACATAGGACCTTCCTCTTTCAGCCTGATGAAGTAGGGCTGCTTCTTCTTCGGGTCTTCAGGATCCTTCACCCATTCAAACCAGCCATTCGCGGGAGCCAGGGCTCGACCTCTTGGCCACAGCTGCTTGAAGAACTTCCCTGTCATCACCGTCTCGACCCTTGCATTGATCGGCGCCGGCCACTTCCCTTCACCTTTTGCCCAGAACGGCGACCATCCCCACCGCACCTTGTCCACGCTTAACCCTTCCTCAGTTGGCCTAATGATCTCCACGCGGGTCGAGGGCGCGACGTTGTAGCGCTCGATCGGCCACAGGTCGTATCCATTGATCACCAGCTGCTCTGGCGCAAGAGATTTGAGGTAATGGTCCATCGGCTCGTAGATCGAGTAGCGTCCGCACATAGGGTCACCTGTCGCAAATTGGCTTACACAGTGTTGACCGCAACCGCACCGCTTAGTTAACTGTACGCATATACAGCATCAGAAAAGCGAAGCCTCACCATGTACGTTCTCATCACTCCACGGCGCCAGATGGGCGTCGCCCTGCCTAAAGACCAGCTCAGCAAGATCCCGCCGTTCAAAGGCGACGTACAGATCGTTGAGTGTCAGTGCTCCGCCCTTGGCCGCATAACGCGTGAAGCATTCATCCTGAACAGCGTTAGCCATACGCAAGATGCTTTGCCACGGCTGCGGGATGCCAACGTGACGAGCATGGGTACCCAAGGTCTGATCATCTCCGGCATCGAGCAGGTGGATGAGGCATTTTACTTTCAGTCGTGGTGGTGCCGCTTTGAATGAAGATACGATTCCAGACCATCTCGACATTTCACTCGATGAGTTTCTGAACATCCGGGCGCCTGGCACTTACTTGGTGAAGGTGGAAGGCGACAGTATGGAGGGGGCAGGTATTTTCTGCGGTGATCTGCTGATCGTCGACAAGGGGATCTATGCCAAGGCAGGCCAGATCATCATCGGCGTCGTCAATCAGCAACCCTTGGTCAAGTACTTGGCGTTTGTGGGATATCACACGGTGCTGCGCTCGGCCAACCGCAAATATCCCGATCGCTTTATCATGGAAGGAGACGACTTCGATATCTGGGGCGTCGTCACTCACAGCATTCGGGATCACTGGAGGAATTGAGCATGGACGTGAAAGAGCGCGAGTTGAAACTCTGGAACAATCTGCTCGAGCATGAGGCCCGGCGCGAATGCGCCATCGATCACTGGGTTGGCGAGCTTTCCGGGCATGCCAAAGCTTTGTGCAGGTTGGGCATCATTGACGAGGAAGAGTTGCGGGAAATGCTTGATCTTGCCGACGCAGCTTATGCACACGTCTCAGAGGAGCTGGTACACCAGGAATGGCTTCAATCTGGCCGGCCAGCCCGGTGATCTGAGGGAATCACCCGCCCGGTACGCGACTGCTACAAAGTGAGGCCGTATCCTGCCCCACCCTCCCCTACCTGCTGATCTGTTCCTGGCGCTCGGCGCCGGGGCTGAACGCTTTGTTCCAACACCACTTTGAGCGCAGTGAAGCATCCTCCTGTGGTGCTGCCGCGTCTAATGACCTGCCCTACCCCGCGTCCTTAGCCGCCAGTTTGCTGCGGTCAATGGTCTTCAAGAATTCTTCGAATTCCTGCATCAGCAAGTTTGGATCGATACCCTTTTCACACTTCAATTCGAGCTTTTGACCGGCAAGTTTTATTGTTCCAATGCCTGCTACCGGACGTGGAATAAATACCGGACGAGCTTGATTAGAGCAGGCGGCAATTTTCAGGGCGATCTGCCGAAGTGCTTGCTCTTGCTTGGTCCCTTTTTCAACCATGCTCAAGACTTGTCGTTCGACAATATGAGCATCCTGCTCCGCTAAATCGACGAACTTTTTAGCGTAGTTGGCAGTAATTAAACCCGGGTGCTGGTCGAGGACTTTGCGGATCGACACTGGGAGCTTCATCAGGTCCAGGCACCGACTGACCACAGACCGGTTGATCCCCAAGCGGCGCGCAATGGCGCTTTGACTCTTATCGTTACCATTTTGCAGATATCGATCATAGCTACGAGCGAGCTCATAGTCAGTCAACTCTTCATGTTCGTTGTCTGCCAACGCGAGCAACATTGCCATGTCGTCGCTCATAGGCTTCACAACGGCTGTTATCCTGTCCCAGCCCAGGATAGTGACAGCTCTCCAACGTCTTTCACCCCCGACAAGCTCGTATCGTCCGTTTGGGAGGGGTCTCACAAGGATGGGTTTACCCAGTCCAATTTCACGGATTGACGCCACAAGCAGCGAGATAGCCAGCTCGTCAAACACTAACCGGGGCTGGTATGGCGAGACATCGACGCCTGAGACAACGATATCCTCCAGGGTTTGGTCTTTAGCTATCCACTCCCCGACCAGTGGTTCCTGGGCCTTCTCATCCAGCTTTTGAAGCATTGCCGCCCTCCCCTGCGCGCTCGACGGAGTTCCTTCAGGGATTTCAGCTGGCTTGCGAACACCAAGAACGCCCGTCTTCGGTTTTCCAGGGTAATCATTCGACTTCATATTTTTAGTCTCCAACATGCTGTGTTGCTAGTAGCAACACGGGTTATCTAATGTTGCTACTAGCAACAGCTCAAGCTGATGCGATTTCGCGCATTCTGTTGAGGATTTCCCGATGTACGTCCCGAATTGGACCGAGACTTTTAAACGTTGCCCCTTTCCACAGCAGCAGAGGGATCCCCTCATCCAAAGATTTGGTGTACTCCTCAGAGAGATAGATCTTTTCTTCCGTTACCCGGCCTGGAAAAAGCTCATTAAGCCGGAAGAGGTTATTGATCAGAGACGGCCGGTTTCGGATGAACATCGTCGGGATCGCAAGCATTTTGGGTGCGTAGCCATATTCCCGTGCAAATCGGGCGCACCAGTCGTTCAGCCGGAGAAGGGCCCGAAATGAAAACTTGTCCATCCTAATTGGACAGAGAAGTAAGTCGCTGGCCGCAACGGAGTTCTTGGTCAGCCGTGAACCGGCTGGAGCATTGTCGAAAATGATCAGGTCGTAGCTCGACAGGTCACAGCCAGGAATTTCACCCGATTTAGCCTGTTCGATCCAACGGGCATACCACATATCTGGGTTGTTCGAAGCGTCTAGGGCGACGCCTAAATCCTCGATGTAGGAATCCGCAGGAATGAGGTGGATGCCATCCTCGCCAAACGGTTTCTTGATGACCTCATCAAGAGTTTTCGGATCAAACGCTCGCATCCGCAGTAAGGGGCTGATCAGGTTGCCAAGATGACCGTCAACGAGTCGATCCTGTGGGATACCCATCTCGGTCAAGTCTTCCGGCCCCAAATCAGGGTCGTATCCCAGCATGCTCGAGGTGTCGCCCTGTGGGTCGTTGTCGATTATCAGCGTTTTCAGTCCAGCGAACTGTGCCGATAAGGCCAGGTTTACAGCTGTAGTTGTCTTATTCGTGCCGCCTTTCGGTACAAATATAGAGACAACCGTCTGGCGAGCCAGGCCTTTTGAATGCCCCAAACGCCGACGTAGCGCTGCGATTGCAAACAGGTCGGCAAGTCCATAAACCCGCGCTGTGGAAGAGCCCCGAGGTACTCGTCGAATCTCTATCCCGTTTTCCTCTTCAATGTCCTTTAAGCGTCTGGTCGTAAGCCCGAAGCATTCAGCAGCAAACTGCGGCGAAAAAGTTAAGCCTGCAAAGTCGACAAAGCTCTGCAGCTCCAGTTGGGATTCTTCGGTTGGATTCATGTAGATGGCCTTCTGCAAGTTGTGAAATTATTATAGTTCCTGAATCCCACCTGTAAAGCGATAGGTTCAGGAATAAACAATTATTTCATCGGAAAAGCTGAACCGTAGCCGTTGCTAGTAGCAACAACCCGGTCGCCCAGCTCCATGCTGGGCGACCTCGGCCGGTACCTAGAAGCTCATCGCCACCTGCCCGCCCTTATCCACAAAGCTGTCTAGGTTGCTTCCACGCAACGAGACAGCTTCGCTCAACAGCGAATGTGCGCTGTCGTCGTCGAGGTCCATCAGATATGCGTCGTCGATCAGTTCGCTGATCTCGCGGGGTCGCAAACCTGCGTCGATGGCCTGGCCCAAAAGGCGGGACGACAGACGATCGTACTTTGCGCACAGGGCAAACTGAGGGTTATCAAGTTGGTTATTGGCCATAAAGAAAGCGTAGGAAAACCCTTCAGGGGTTACGCTTCTCGCGTTCTTCGTCGCGAGGCTACGGCCTCCATACTTGAGGTGCATTTTGGAGCCTTCAACCGGCATAACTGGCGCAACAGGCAGGTCTGCGTTGAATCGACCCCAGAGCAGTGTCTTCTTCGTATATGGATCTCCCACGTGGCACGGATCGAATGACAGCCTCCATGCGGGCAGCCCCCCTAATCTCTCAATACGACCTACAGGGTTCTCTACAGCCCACAATGCTGGTTTGTAATATTCGATGACACGAAGGGTTTGGTGAACGAGTTCGACCGACGCCTTGGTTCGCCCGTCCAGATCCTTACTCCCGAAATGCCTGCAGCCCGAACGGGCGAAGTCTGTACAAGGGCAAGCAGCAAGAATGGCGAATACCTCTTGGCCGTAGAAGTCACCGAACCACTCTGCGAAGAACTCGACATTGAAATTGTTGACGTCGCCGAGCTCAGGGTTGTCCTGAATGTCAAAGCGATAGACCTGGTAGCCGGCTTCTTCCCATGGTCGGGACCATTCCCCGGAGGTATCGAACAGCGAAAGCACTACCTTGTCAGAGTTCTCCATGCCGGCTGATTGCCTTCTGGCATGAGCGATCCAGCCTTCAATCCGCTTACGGGCCTCGGCTGGCGGTAAAAAACATTGCGCTTTATCAGCCAGGCGAACTACATCGGACTTCAACGGATGGTCGAAAAGATGGTGAAAACCAGCCGCTTGCTCAAGGGCTTGAGCGTCCAAAAATCCCGATACCAGTGAATCCAACTCGCAAGCCATACCCATGCAAAATGCTCCTAGACTGGTGGAAAGCAGTGCAGTGGTAGCCGCCACTGCACTGATTTGTCTTGAGCATTTTAAATAATATACGTGCGTATGTACATACGTACGTACGTATTTAGGCGATTTGTTGCTACTAGCAACAGAGCTTTTGAACGGACGCTTATCAGTGGCCTCGTGAAGTGCGCCGGGTCTGATCGCGATATGAATCAATTCCCAACTTTACGCGCCGCAACCTTACAGCCTCTTTAGAACAGCCAATAACGTCTGCGAGCTCCTGATCCGGCTGCTTGCCCTGTAGATGATCGTAGGACGAAATGTCAGGCCGAGGTTGTTGGTAGGGAGCAACCCCTAAGGACTTGATCAGCTTAGAGACCTGTTGCAGAGGGACATTGGCAGCACTTGCCAGCATAGCGGCTGGGTATGAGCCAAGAAAGGGAATGAGTAGCGCTAAGGCATCCTGGTGGGGAGGGGGAGGGGTGTAAGCAGGTTTGCCGATCCTGATCCTTCGAGCACGGACAGCTTCGGTCGTTGTCCCGGCCATCTGAGCGATGACAGGATCCGACACTTTTCCCATCAGTCCATCGTAGCGCTCAAGCTTTGAGTACTTAGGCATTCACGTGCTTCCAGACCTGGACGCTGTAGCTACTGGTGGATGCCCCACATTTCGGCGAGAGCTTTCTCGATAAGGGCTGATGCGGTTGTTTTGTTCTTATAAGCTTCATCCCGCAAACGTTCATTAAAATCGGTTCGTAGGCTTATGGTTTTGTTAGATCGTGTAGGGGCTTCACCCTTTAGGGTCGTAGCTGCAGGTTTATCCTTCATTACTTTCACCTCGAAAAAGTTGAACCGGTCAGGCTTGAAGATTATACATGTACGCACGTACGCAAATACATACGTACGTACACGAATAGTGAATTACTTTGCCTGCTCGTCCTTATCGATCCGGTGCAGCACAGAGGCCCTTCGGTAATCCTGCAGTTGCTGGATTGTGTGGGAGAGATTCCGGATTACGTACTCAGGAAAACCCTTTTTACCAGCCTGATGTCGCGCTTCAAGTTCACTTATACGCACCGGGTCCAGTCCCAATCGAATGAGGGTAAGCTCATCACCCAACTCTAGAGCGCGATTTGCTTCAAGCATGATGCTCTGGGCCGATTGGAGCTTATCAATTTCATCCTGAAGGTGCTGGGCATCATCTCGGTCGACAGATCGCAGAGGAATACGCTTCATTTGTTCACTCCTAGACTTCGTTTTTCCCCGGTAGCCGCCGGGGGCCGCTCGACTGAGCCGCGCCTTTATTATACGTACGTACGTACGTATGTAAACAGAGTTCACAAAAAAGGCTGCATCAGCAGCCCTAAAATGTCGGCGAAATACGACTAGGTGGGCTCGGATCGCTCAAGAGATTCAAACCAGACAGCCTTGTCGGCATCGACTAGCTCACCCGCCAGAAGCTGATTGTTTCTGGTGTAGAAGACGATTTTATGTGGTTTGCAGGTGGTATCGAGGGCCATTCTGTAGTCGGGTAGTGAGTCCCGCTTGATAATCTTGCGTACATCAGCCCGGAAATGCCGCAGATCTTGCGTAGAGCCGCATTTTTTCTGCATCAACTCAATATCTGCCTTCCAAATTGCCTTGTTGCCTACATGCTTACGGGCAAGCTCGTATAGGCGTCGCTCAAGGGGCATTCTTAGCGCGAAATAGCGCCGGTCAATGGTCAATACCTCATAGTGGAGGAGCGCTTTGTACATCCAATCGGAGATCTGCACGACGCACTCAAGGACGCCTCTGCCGTTCCCGGTTTTCTTCGTGATGGTGTAGTCATGGATCCACCCAAAGCCCTTGGTCTGCTCCTCGCCACCAGTAACGATGTTCGTCTCGATCTGAGTGCCTTTCAGTCGACGGAGCATATCCAAAATATTCGCGTAAGCATTGCCGCCTGGCTCCCTACCGGTCCCGATCAGAAAGTCGTAAGAATCGAATTTGACTGTGTTTGATATGGGTAAGTTGGCCTTTCGGCCCTCGATAATCTGAGAGCCTATGAACAACAAAAGGTCTTTATCAAAGACCGTGGCCGCACCGATCACCGGAGGGATGATTCGGACGTGCTTGTTGGTGCCCGGCTGGTGATACTCCCGGATTGCCGTATCTGGAATGGTGGAGAGCGAGAAAAGCGGGAATTCCATGCTTGCCAGGTCGTCTTTTACCGGCCACTCGACCATATTGGCCTGGAACATGTCCGTCTGAACGTAAGGAACCAGGTTCGGCTTACGACCTCGCTTGGGTTTGTGCTCGAGTTCGTCACTCATAACTAATCTTTTTCTCCGAATCGCTAGAGTTTACACAGGAACTCGATCCTCGACGCTCCGGACGAGCTATGTTGAGCAGACTCAAGGGAGTCGCTATCATGGAAGAATCCAGACGCTCCTAGACGAGTTCACCCTGGTAGAAGCCCAGATCGGTAGCCGCCGTCTGGGCTTTGTTTCAACTGGAATCTACAAAGCCGAGTGGTCCGCTAAAATCACCATTTCGGAAAGCACGCAGATTTCACCGCGGATTTTAGCCAAAGTACCGCGCTGATCACCACGCTCCTTCCTTCCGGCTTCCATTTCTTTAATGTTCTCGTCATAGGTGAAGCTTGGCCCGGCCCAATCGCAGAGTCGGACAAAAGCCCACGCCTCACCTTCGCGGTATTTCCGGCTGTATACAGCGCTGGTAACCACGTATTCACGGCCTTTGACCTTCACTGTAGGCACAGATGGAACCGTGTCGCCGGCAGAAGAAAAGTGCATGCATGAAACGACGTTTTCCCAGCTGCTGTACGCCTCTGAAATCACTGAAACAGCGTCCCGAAAGCTGGGCCTGAAAAAGCACGAGCGCCAGGGCAAGAATTCAGCCCAGTATCGGCAATCGCCAGTGCTCTCCCATCCGTGAACAATGAGCGAGCCAACGCCTTCAACGTAGACGCCTATCACCTTTGATCGGGGGGCAGTACGTACCTTGCACTCAGCACCCGAGCCTAAGCCGGGAGTAGCTACGGCATTTAATCCCAGCCAAGTGCTGTCATTGAAATGCGCGACAGCACGCCACTGGGAAGGCCGGTCCTCAGGTGTAGACCCTTGAGAAATTGATTGCTCACTGGACTCAACGCCAAGAAGAAAATACGGCAACAGATCTAGTGGTACGCGCGAAACATTCGCCCGTGCCTGAACCACCAGGTGTTGATATTCAGCGAGGTTAAAACAAGGAAAATTCCAAGACCCAGGCTCACTAATAGCGATGTCGACACTCGACTCATCGAAGAACAATCCCATTTGTAACTGATTCATGTGATACCTGCTCCTAGAACATTAACCTGGTAGCCGCCAGGCGAGCTTCGCGACGAGACTCTAGAGCAAAGAATAACAGGGTTGCGTACGTACGTACATACGTATTCGACTAAAGGGGAGATAGCTAAGTCGATCAAGAGATCCGTGTGCCGAATCACTCCCCATGGACGTTAGGAACTGTCAGCTACGTCAATCAAACTATCTATAAGCACAGGCATGGTGGGTGTTGTCTCCCCCTTCGGGGTCGAAACCCCACCAGCAGGTATCTGATTGACACCATGCTTAACATGCGAGGTGGCGTCGATCTGGCTCGTACAGCCGGTGGTATTCCTTACTGAAGAGCGGGCCAACTCAGGCAGCGGTTGCAAAGCGACAATGACGTTTGAGCGTGTCTCGTTAATGACATGCCGGTATTTGGCCACGGTCTGCCTGGTGATCCCTGAGAGAGCGGCAATGGAGGCGATTGCTAAAGGCTTATCCTGGTGATGCAGAGCACGGCACGCTGCGCGGATTTTGGATTCCGTAGCTTGGTGACGTACTGCGTGGGTTCGTTTCGCTGAGAGCTTTTGCCGTTCTGGAAGGGGCGCCGACTTGTCCAGCTCCATGACACCCCTATGACATCTGCTGTTACCTGTATAGCGATTCCAGGTCCAACGACCGACCGATCGGACGGTGGACCGGATCGAGGAAGTGGGCAAATCGTCACGAAAAGAACCCCGGCCACCAAACTGATTGCTGTTGTGAGCATGTGCGGTGAGACGCTGCATGAAATGCTCGTAGCTACCATGCTCGCGCTCATTGTTGACGATGCTGTAGGCAAAAAATCGCAGGTTCTCGAACAGCATGCAGTGCCGTGAATGTGACACAGCATCCAGATCCGGGCCTCTGCCCCATGGGGTGATGGATTCCAGCTCAACGCACTCTGCTAGGTCTGCGAGCTCATAAACGTCGCTGTGCAATTCCCGGGTATGCCACCAGGGATGCCCCGGCGTTTTAGCGACCGGCCCACCATGATATTCAGGATCAGCTTTAAGTCGATCAACGAAAGCCTTGTAAATGGCTTTCATGTAACGGATTGGTTTGTCCCGGGCGCTATCCGACGTACACACCGGAATGATCGCGTAGTAGAGGTGACAAGACCCTGAATGACGGTTGCGGACAATGAGGTTGGGCGGTGGCAGACCTGCCTCGTCCCAGATGAGGGAGTTAGGGTGATCGAGATCGAAAATGAGCCAGGACACCCGATCTAGACGGTTTACCTGCATGTAGGGATAGCGAATCGCGTGCTCACGCGGGCGCACGCGCATAGCCGTCTTATTGTCGCTGCACCTGGCCAGATACGAAGCCTCCTCAAAGACTCTGTTTAGGGCGGTGTGGGCGATAAAGAAACGTGGGTCGACAGGCGTCTGCAGAGCACCAGGTTTGCCCGGATTCAAAGCAGGTAATCCGGAGTGAGAAACAAGGTATTTTCAGCGCGATAGAAATCGCGGTGTACCTTGCACGCGAAGGCGCAGGTGTCCATAATCGAGCTACCTAATCGGTGAGCCTCACGTCGACTATCTGCCAGGATGAGACGTGATGGCTCTTTTTTTTGCCCGGCGTTCGCCAGGGTGTTTGTGCGTACTCTTTTTCTTCAGCCGGGTAGGCCGATCTCCTCGGAGTGGTTTGCAGTGCTTCTAGAGGCCAAAGGCATCCACGGACAAGAGGGGAGGGGGGGTGCATGGCACCATTACGCCCCTTCAAAACCACTTACATGCATCTAGATTCCGGCGAAGGCTAGAGCCTGAAAAAGCCGACGTCAACCCTCTGTAACCCGCGTGATACGCGGCCTCCAGCATTTTCCGATGAGTCATAAAATCTTTTTTCTTTGCTGGTTCTGCAACGCTACGTGCGCGTGTTATGGCTAGGCCGTGATGGCTACAAGCCGCGTGAACGTTACGTTGGCGCTTGACCGTGTGTCGGCGATATACGAATAGAGCGTCGGCGATATACGACAAAAGCGTCGCCGGTGTACGAAACGATCTGTCGGCGATATACGAGTCTGGCCACAGGGAAATAAATTTTGTCGCCGATGTACGAGTAGAGCCTCAAACGCCCATCTATCGGCTTAGCCAGCCAATCCCGCTCGGATCGACCTGCTAACTCCTATCAAAAGATCGTTCTGGCAGGCGGAATCGCATCACCTGAGGCTACAAAATGTCGGCGATATACGACGGAGCTAGTGAAACGTCGGTGATGTACGACTGTCCATATCGCGTTTCTGAAAGCAATATGCCACTAATGGCGATTCCGTATCGTAAGCACCTTGAGAACCACATTCTGAGTGGGAGGCCTGATTTGAGGCTTTCAACATTGAACATTAGCTATTGACCGATTCCGCATCATGGTTAGAATACGGAAAACGGAGGGGATTTAATGACCGAATTGCGAGAGCCAACATCGGACGTTCAACGCGAAGCAGCGGTAGGCACAGGCAGCGACGACGGTCGCACGGAATATGAGCAGGAATTGCTCGCACTCGTGAAGACGTTGAACCAGAACGTCGATGCCGTAGACCCAGTGCTTCAGGAACAAAAGGATCGCAAGCGTCTTAGCAGTCTTTCGAGCTCCCTCGCGAAGTCGAACATAGTTCTGACATGGGGCCTTGTGGCCTCAGTGGCGCTCAACGGGATGCTTGGTTGGTTCGCTGTTCATCCTGATCGCCAATACTTTGCAGCAGATGGCACGCGAGTGGTTCGCCTGGTCCCACTTTCAGAGCCATATCTAAAACCAGCCGACGTAATCCAGTTCGCCCGAGACGCGATCAACCGGTCGCTGACAATCAATTTCCAGCAGTACCGCGGCCAGCTGGAAGAGGCGCGTGAAGATTGGACTCGTGAAGGATTTAAGCAATTTCTGCAACAACTCGAAGCTGGGGGATACCTGGACTCGATCAAGACCAAGCGCATGAACATGACCGTCACCGCAGGTACAGGCGTAATTGTTAGCGACCGGCTTGTCGACAACGTCTGGGTTCGCAAGGTGGAGCTTCCAATCGAGATAAAGCTGACTGGGCAGGTTACTGAACAACCCGCTCAGAACTTCATCGCTCTCGTGACAGTGACTCGCATTCCCACGCTCGATTCTCTAGTGGGCGTAGCCCTCGACAACATCGTCATCAAGCCCCGTTAAGGGAGGAACCATATGAAACGATTTCAGCTTGTAGTGCCGATGCTTGTCTTGGCAATCAACACTGCGTTTGCGCAAGACGGACAGGCGCCTCAAAGCGCTTCCCTGGTCCCCGGGGCGGTCCAGCAACCGGTGCAACAACCAGTGCAACAGCAACCAGCACCGCCTCCTGGACAGTGGGTTCAGGTGCAAGGACCAGGCACGCCTGCGAATTTTCCTGCAGCGCCAGGCCAATCTAATGCGAACGTAAATCCTCAGATGCAAAATGCTTTCCCGCAGACGAACTACGGCGCGGCGAACTACGTAGTAGGTGGCCAACCACAGGGCCAGCCGCAACCTCAAGCTCAGGGGACCGAAGTAAATCAGCCGCAGCAAAATGGTGTCGCACCTATGCCCCCTCTGCAGGCTCCAGCGGGTTCACCAGATTTTGACGAAGCCATGAGAGTGGTTGCTCCATTTACACCTGACCAAATTAGGGAGATGCGCGGAAGTCTTGAAGAAACTAGAAAAGCGAAGGCGTATCAGCCTGTCAGAGCTATCCCGAGAATTACGAGTGTCTCTGTCGACCTCAGCCCGGGTGCTTCACTGCCGGTACTGCGAGTGATGCCTGGAGAAATCTCTAACCTGATCATCCTTGATTCCACCGGCGCGCCGTGGCCTCTGGCAGTCACACCGAGAATTTCCAAACCAAACATTTTTACGGCCGAATGGTTGCAAGGTTCGCACCTAGTGGTGGTGTCGACCACATCCCCATATGAATCTGGGAACCTCGCCCTTTTTCTGCAAGGTTCTACAACCCCCGTTGTCATCAAGCTCGTGACTGGCGAACCTGACGGAAAAGGCGAGCAATCGCGGATCGTTGATGCACGCCTGGATGTGCGCGTTCCTGGCCGTGGCCCAAACGCAAAAGCACCTATGATGGGACCGGGCAAAATTGCTCTGTATGACGACACACTTCAAGCCTTTCTTGACGGGATCCCGCCCAAGGATGCCCGAGCCGTGACTGCGCATGGTGATGTCCCAACTCATACGAAGGTTTGGCAATACAACGGCGACATCTTTGTCCGCACTCAGCAAGACATCCAAACCGCGTTCGACCAGAGTTTATCTTCAGGGGATGGGACGAAAGTGTATCGGCTCCCGGCAACCCCGTTTGTAACACTGTCTCAGATGGGCCAGTCAGTTACCCTTCAACTTGACATCAACTGAGGTCCATATGAGTACTCAAGCTGATATCGGTCGCCAAACAAAAGTAATTGTCGCCCTGGCAGCGATAGTTGTCGTTGGCGGCGGCTACCTTGGCTATACGTGGCTCCAAAATCATAATGCGAGTAGTTCATCTGTTCGCGGAATCACCACTAATGCGAAGGGTACAAAAACCGAAGAAAGCGAACAATATCGTCAGGTATTGAACCGATATAACCAGTCGAATGCCCAACAAGCGGAGGCCAATGGCGGTTCGTACATGTCGGTGATGTCAGCTCAGTCCGTTAAGCCTGCAACAACAGGGACAAATCAGACGCAGCAACCACCGCAGATTAACTACTACTACCAACAGCCACAGCAACTGCCGCAACAAGTTGTTACTCGCAACAAAGAGTACGACAAGCTAATTGCACAACAGGTTACAGGCATGATGTCTGCATGGGTTGAAGCGCCACACGGTTCAGGCGCGCTGAGTGCTGACGCCGAGATTACCCAATCGGCCTACGCACAATCAATCATGCCTGCATCTATGGGCGCTACCGGCAGCGCAGGCGCCGGTACTCAACGAGGCGTTAATAGTGCAGGTGGTGGAAAGGAACCCGACATTGTGGTGGTTCCTGGCTTTACCTTAGCACCGTCAATCCTCAAAACCGAGATTGATACTGACGAGAACTCAATGGTGCGCGCCGAAATTGCGACCGGGCCTTTAGCCGGGGCTATTTGTTTCGCAATGGGCTACAAGCGTATTAACGAAACTGTGGACATGACGTTCAGTTATATGGAGTGGAAAGGGCGCTCATACAAAATTGCGGCTAAAGCGGTAGATCCAGACAGCATGAGGACTGCACTTTCAGGCGAAGTAAATAACCGTTACTTCGAGCGGATCATTCTTCCTGCACTCGCGATTGCCATTGGCAAAACGGGTCAGCTTTATGAGCAGGGTAGCGCTCAAAACATTATCACAAGTCAGGGCGCAGTAATCTCGACCTATCCCGAGACGCCAAACGGTGCGGCAGTGGCTGGTACATTTGCTGGCGGAATTGGGCAGCAAGCGGGCAAGGTTCTCGCCAATGACGGCGCGAATATGCCGCAAAAGCAAGTAATTCGACCTTTAGGGTCAACAATCGGGATTCAATTTATTGGCCCGGTTATGGCAAGCGACGCACTTGACAAAAATGCTATTCAAGCCAACCAAAAGGATGAATTGAATACGCTTAGCCAACCTGCTGGACAGCCAAAACCTCAATATCGCTTACCTCCTAGTGCAACGGGCAGCGGTGACGCAGAGGGTATGGGCAACGGGTATCCAGGCTACACCCCTGGTCTCGGTCAACCCAACATTATGAACTCGACTCGCTACTGAGTCAGCGCTGAAAGGATGCCAAGATGACAACACAGACAGCGGGCGACATGGATATATTTGCATTTTCAGCCCCGAAGGCAAGCGCGGTTCAACCGGAAGCTGATCCCCGATCAACTCAGGATTCTGTGCCAAACAGAAATAGGAACTCGTTTGTAGAGAAAGTTAAGCCATGGCATTTCATCGCAGTGCTTGCGGTGGTCGCGGCTATCTGGATCTTCGTGCCGAAGATTCTCCGCTCCAATGCATCAACTTCGCAGGGGCAACAATTCAGCACTCAAGCGACCCAGCCTACATACGTGCCGAATGAGCGCCCAATCCCGGCCCGAGCTGTTGAGGAGCCACTGAGCCCTCCGCAACCCGTTGCCGACCAAGTTGAAATGATCCAAGTAAAAAGCCAATTGGAGACTTTCGCGAAGGTCACTTCTGAGCTGCAGGGTCAGGTCAGAGAACTTCAGGCGAAAATCGCGGTGCTGGAGTCACGGCCTCTTGATACACCGCCGAAAGCCAAGGAGAGGCTGCAAGCTGTACGTAATCAGCCAGCCGTTCCAGCCAGTGCCACGTCCAAGGTACTCACTGGATACAGCATCAACACCGTATACACGGATCAAGCCTGGCTGGGACACGATCAGCGAACATTCGTTGTCCAGGTCGGCGATGTGTTTGATGGAATTCGTGTGCTCCGTATAGATCCTGTATCCCGCCAGGTTGTTACAAACCTCGGCGTGATCCGCTAAGGAGCAAGGTATGGATCTCGCGAGCATGATCATTGCGGCAGCGTCTTCGCTGACCAAAGTGATATGGCTACTGCTATGGAGCCTAGGTGCGCTCATCGGCTTGATGTACGCAGGCATGGTGCTTCGCAGGATGCAGCTCGCCAGCGTCCAACCGGGTCGCCGCCCGATATCTGCTGGCAGCACGGTGATGATTCTCATCATTGGAGCAATGCTATTCAACTTATCGGGGACTATAGGCACGGTCTGGACCACTTTCTCAGAGGGTCAGTCGAACTATGGTGCGATCTCATGGAGTGGCGCAGAGCAATTCGGCAAATTCAAAGATGCTGTAAATGCGGTATTGACCTTGGCAAGTCTGGCTGGCGGTTTTTTCTGCTTCAAAGGATTGATGCTATTGAAGAAAGCGAGCATCGATGGAGAGTCTTCAAACGGAGCGGAGGATCTTATCTGGCGTGCTTTAACGCACCTTATTGCGGGCGCTGGGCTGGTTCATGTAGACAAAATGATTGATGCGTTTCAACAAACATTCAAACTTTACTGGTAGCACATAACGGAGCGGTATTATGAAATTGAATCCTTTCGAAGCAATCGGCGATGTCGTACGTAAAGCGCACGTGCAGTTGGTCACCAAGACCGACGAGTACAGCCAGCACCCGGTACAGCGTCGAATCATGTTGGCAAGCGCCGGTATTACGATGACAACCATGTTTGTTGCCCAGGCACATGCTGAAGGTTTTGCTGACATGGGCACCAAAGCAGCGGAGCAGGGCGACTCGTTGAAAGAAAGCTTCGGAAAGCTTTTTGCAGTGCTGGGTTTTGGCGGTGCTGGCTGGGGCGGCATGAACATGTGGAAAAAAACTCAGCAGGGCGAGAACAGCCGAGTTACTGGCACTCAGATCTGGGGGCCGCTGTTGGGCGGTGCAGCACTCGGCGCGACCGGCTTCATGATGACTACTGCAGGTGAAACTGTGGGTATCGATGCCGGCCAACAAGGCGTTGTCCCTTAACCACTAGCAGAACAGGCAGTCTCAACGGCTGCCTTGGAGGTTTGATGAGCAGCGAAGATATTCAGTCAGACATGGTAGTCCCCGACGCTACGCTGGGTCGTAACTTCGAACGTCCAGCATTGCCGGGTTTGACATTATCAACCAAAGCGCAGGTCTGGGGAGACAAAGAGCCAGGTTCGATTGAGCCCGGTAAGAAATTGTTGAGCACAGAGTTGCGGAGCGAGGTATTACGCGACAGCAAGCATCGTTGCTACTTTTGTGGTTTCCCCTCGCAGAGCCTGGAAATTCACAATTTAAATCACAACCACCAAGATGTGCGCAAAGACAACCTACGCGCCGTAGATTCTCTATGTCACGGCTGGCAGCATCTTGGGGAGTTGGGGGAAGGGAGCGCATTCATCGGATACCTTCCAGGGTTAGTTTCTCAGGACGTTAATAATCTCCAAAGATGTATTTTAGTGGCCTTGGAAACAGGTGATGAATCGACTAAAGCTGATGCGAAGAAATTATTAAATTGGTTGGCTTCACACAGACAATACACCGAAGCGGCGTGGGGCACCTTTGAACCTAGCGTATTTGCTAATGCGCTGGTAAAGATGGAAGGAGTTGGGACCGATGTGCACGGTGTAGTGTTTAGAGACCTTGCGGTAATCTTTAATCCAGGTTCCTACAGCGCAAGCGCAAACCAATGGGCTCATGATGCTTACAAATCGACACCTACAGCATCTTGGCCAAATGTGTATCACGACATAATGAATGCGCCGAGCTGAAGGGGAAGGGTATGGGAGTTCTGGAGAAGTGCGTAGATGCTGTTGAGGGTGCAATTGAGTACCTTGCCCGACATCTCATCAATAAAGACATGACAAGCTACTGCGAGCTGATGACCGCAGTAGGTGTGACCGATGAAGACATTCGGCGTTCTCCAGATCTGAAGGACCCGTACACGCTGGTCAACACAGGATATTCGTTACTGACTGTTTTTGACCTCCAAGGCACCTTTCAGATGCTGTCTGAGCACGAATTTGCCGCGATGATTGAATCGTTACGAGTTCGAATGACTGGTTACATGAAGCGTTACGGACATTCGCTGACCTTTTCGTTCGAGCGCGATCCTGACCGGGCCAAAGACGAGTTAATGCGACTGGCGGAACCTCTGCTTAATACTGCTCGGAGGATTGGGCTCGAAACCGAGGACATCATTTTAGACCGGGTAATGCGTAATTACCCTTTGTGCTCATGGGAGCAGAATATTCTTGTTGTATACACACATCTTAGCGCTATGAGTTCCGAGGAACAAAAACGCGAGATGAATGCCCTTACGGCAAGTTTGGCAAAGCATAACGTGCCTCGGACGCAATATGGCCAGAATCCTGCGTTTGCTCTTTCCGCATTGAAGTATCGCCATGACACGATGGTCAAGCGTTTGCAGGATGATTTCGCAAACTGCGGCGTCGATGGTCAAAAGGGGATCATGATGAAACCTCTGACTGCGCACGAAGCCGTAAAGCGCGTCCGAATTATGATCAACCGCGAAGGTACCTCGCAGAAGTTCCGGCCGTCTCTACCTGGTGACCGCCACATGCCAAGCGGTCCAGAACGAGCTGACGACTATTCAGATCTTATTGCCCCTCGTTTGAGCTACCAGATCTGTAGCAACAATGTAGAGCCCGATGGTAATTACATTCGCACGGATAGACTCTGGCACGGCTCGTTTGGTATGGAACTAGGGCCGCAGGATCCACTTCCATTCAAGGAACTGTTTTCTGCAGTTGATCAGGTTGTCCCGTGGCGAATTCGCTTCGACCTCAACCCGAGCGGTCTGAACGAGGTCCGGATGCGGCGAATGGTTGCAGGTTTTGTAGGGCTGCTGCCAAGCAACCGCTCCATACGTGAGTCTTTCGCGGACCTGGAAAAGCTTCAGAAGGAAGAAGCGATTCTTTCAATGAAAGTTTCGGCTTCTACCTGGGCTCAGGACAAAGACACGGTTAAGCAGCGCATGTCTTCTTTGGAAAAATCATTGCAGTCGTGGGGTACATGCCAGGTTAGCCAGAACCATGGCGATCCGATGGCTGGCCTTGCATCCACCATCCCTGCATTCACCACTAAAAATACAGCGAATCGTCTGTTGCCCCCGCTCCCAGACGCTTTGGCTATGCTCCCCTTGCAACGGCCGGCAACACCTTGGGCAGATACCGGTTCATGGATCCTCAGGACTCCTGAGGGCAAAATCTATCCTGTGGGTCTGGGTAGCAGTATCCAGGACACTTGGATCGAGCTTTTCTCGGGGATACCTGGCTCGGGTAAATCCGTAACTGTAAACACCATGAACAACGCCGCGATCCATCGGCCTGGTGCGGTTCAGCTGCCGCTGATGACAATTGTGGATGTTGGACCGTCCTCATCTGGATTGATCCAGGTGATTCGCGACTCGCTGCCTGACCATCGAAAAAATGAAGCGGTTTACCTTAAGCTCCAAAACAGTGTTGAGTACGCTGTTAACCCTTACGATACGCAGCTCGGTGCCCGCGAACCCACAACACGGGAGCGTGAGTTTCTCGTCGATTTCATGAACCTATTGTGTACCGATACCGATATCGGCCGCGCACCTGCAGAGGTATCTCGTGTCAACGAGCGGTTACTGACCCTGGTTTATGACGACAGGGCCGGAAACGGAGCAAATCAGTACGAACCCGAAGTTGTTCCATTAGTAGACAAGATCCTACTCGAAACCGGGATTCTTGCTGAGCATGATGAAAAATGGTGGTCTACTGCTACCTGGTATGAAGTAACCGATATGCTGTTCGCCGCAGGCTACATCCAGGAAGCGACGATTGCTCAGCGGCAAGCATCGCCAGTGCTGTCTGACTTTAATGCGATGCTGAACAACGAAAGCATCCGACAAATGTTTGGGTCGATCCTTACAAAAAGTGGAGAGCCACTGCTCAACTACATGTCACGCTGTTTCGTGGTGGCAACTACAAGCTTCGCTTTGTTTTCCGGCCGGACCAGATTCGACCTCGATGCAACGACGCGTGTTATCTCAATCGACCTCAACGACGTCATTGGTTCGAAAACTGCTGAGGGAGCAATCAAGACGTCCTGTATGTACCTCTTTGCTAGACAACTTGCAGCGAAGAACTACTTTCTGCGCAAAGAGGAATTAGTAAAGGTCGTTCCCGAGTTATATGCCGATTACCACATCAAACGTGCAGACGACGTTGCCTCACAGCAGAAAATTATTGCTTACGATGAGTGGCACAACACCAGTGGCCTCGAAGCGCCGGTTCAAACCGTCATCAAAGATGGCCGCGAAGGTCGGAAATGGGGTATCCGAATTATCGCGATCTCTCAGTTCATGAATGACTTTCCGCAACCACTACTGGATGCATCTACTTCGGTGTATGTGCTACGCGGCGGGAACCGAAGTGATGAAAAGGTTCTTCGTGATTCTTTTCAGGTTTCCGACCAAACCATCAGCGAGCTTCATCGTAAATGTGTTGGCCCAACTGAAGAAGGCGCGAACATGCTCGCCATTTTCAAAACCAATCAGGGCACCATCACGCAGATCCTCACCAACACTACCGGTGCACTGGAACTGTGGGCCTTTTCTACCACACAGCAAGACGTTTCCCTACGCACGGCGCTGTATAGCCGGCTCGGATCTATGGCGGCGAGAAAGGTACTTGCTGCCAGGTTCCCCCTCGGTACCGCGAAGACCTACATCGAGCAGCTGGAGCTACGGGCGGGTGCAGAGCAAGCCAAATCGGTTGTTATGAAACTCGCCGATGAGATGACTACTGAGTACCGCAACCGTCACAAAGCAGGAGCACATGTCTAATGAACGCACTCAAATCTTCACCTCTTGCAATAGCAGTGCTGACGTTAGGCATGTTCGCTTCTAAGCCTGCCTACGCGATCTGTGACGGCTGCGTAGTTGGTGCTGTAGAAACCGCAAATCTCAGCATCACACTCGCCGTTAATGCCACAACTGCGGCCGTAGGCGCCATGGCGGGCTCGGTGAACACAATGCTGTATCAAGTGGGGACAGCCGTAACGCAGGGCAGCAACAAAGTTGCCAGCACCGTTGAGACAGCAGCTCGGGTTGAACGGGAATTTGCAGCGACCCAAGAGAAGAACCGCCGGTACGAGGATGCGCGGCAACGGTACTATGTCGCGAATTCAATCTGCAGCGAGTCCGCCTCAGGCGGCTCAGTGGACGTGAAGGCAGGCGTAGCCGCCATTAAGACATCCATGAGGTCTGGTGGCGGTAGCCAAACCGCGAACCGCAAGATTGCCCAGGCGCTTACGTCGCCGGCACCGGCCAGTGAAATCGACTCAATGCGCGCGGCGAGCATTCACGCTGATTACTGCGATACGGATGACTATGCTGCTTACGGCGGGGCGAGCGCATGCCCGAGCGTCTCCCAGACGATGCCAGGTGCCGACAAGCGACTTGACTCCATATTGATCGGCGCCGGCCCCAATGGAAAGAGTGCCGATCTAACCTTCTCCCAAGAACAGACAGACGCTGCGCAGATGTACACGCAGAACTCAGCCCGCCGATCGATCGGCAGCCAGCTTCGCAAAGGTGAGGCTGAAAGCGAGGCAGGGGCGCAGTACATTGGCCTGTTTCTTCAGTACGGCGCGATTCTCAATGCCGCAACTGATCCGCAGGACCAGCTCGTTGCCGATAGCCAGCCTAACCCGGCAACAAAGGACCTATTGGTCGATACGCTCAAGTCATCCTCCGCCCAGGCCTATTACAACAAAACGGCGTCCGCCAAGGCGAAAGCGACCGGAACTATGTCGGCTAGGGAGTTTGAGGCCTTTGAAGTCGGGCGCCGGTACGCAAACACCGAGTACCAAGCGGATCTGCAAAACATGGAAGGTGACAACCTGGTTCGTGAACAGATTCGCGTGCAGTCACAAACAAATTGGTTGCTGCTTGAGCTGCGCAACGACGTTCAGCGAGGAAACATCATCGACGGTCTCAATCTCGCAAGCAATGCACGCTCGGAGTTTGAGCCCATCCTGACCCAAAAAATGCGCGCTATTTCCGGGCGTATGGGAGGCAGCAAATAATGACGGATCATCAACCATCACGATCAAAGCAGGCCGCGTCCATCGCCCTGCGCATCATTCTCCCATTCTGGTCGATGAAGCAGACCGTGCGACTGGCCAAGCAAGAAGCTGCCAAAACCAAAGAAAATTGGGAAGCCATCAAAGACCTGTCTGCAGAAGCAAAGCAGGCGCTGTTTCAGAGCGACGGCGGCTCCGAAGCCGGAACCGAAGCTTTGACGTTCGAGCAGGCCATGTCCAACCGCAAGCCAGGTGCAATGTCAGTCGAGCAACTGCATCTCTATTTTTTGCGCAGGAAGCGTGCAGCGCTGCTTGCCGGAGCCATTTTTTGGATGTTTGGGTTAATCGGCGTTGTAACTGGATGTGTTGACGGTTCGACGAGGACGGTGATCCAAAGCCTATTGTCGATCGCTGCAGCTACACCGCTGTTTTTTGCTCTTGCCCTGAGCGCGCAGTTTCGACTCTGGCAGTTGGAGACCCGACGCCTTTCAGAGGATGAAAAAGGAGGGTTTGTTAATTTTCAGAATGAAAACCCAGATTGGTTGATCAAAACGCTCAACCCTCTGTACGGCAAACACCATGGAGCAGAGCTATGAGAGGGATTGCGAGTAAAAGCTTCTGGTTCTTGGTCGCTTGGATGGTTTCCATCCCCAGCTGGGCTGCGGATGGAACGACGATTAGCGAGATATCAGCCGCAGCGAAAAGAACAGGCGATAAATCCCGCGAAGCTCTGGTGGCGATATACGGCAATGTCGTGAATAACCCACTCGCCGGCGGCGACACCAGCGGGGACACCATTCTTGCGAGCATATTTCAGGTCTTCAACGGTGCCTTGTTAGTAGTCGGGGCGATTTGGGCTTGCTACATCGTATTCCGCAAGCTCACACGCACCGCGCACGACGGTTCTGTATTCGACAAACAACAAACGACGATTTGGGGGCCTGTACGCCTCGTTTGGGGCCTTGTGTCGCTGGTACCCACCGCAAGTGGCTGGTCGCTGTCACAGCTGCTTATGCTGTGGGGAGCCTCGGTCATGGGTATTGGTATCGCGAACCTCGGCGTCGACAGCGCGATAACAGCATTCAGTGACGGCACTTCGATGGTCGTCCAGCCAGTCATGCCTTCGACAGTTAGTCTCGGTCACAGCGTCTTTGAGGCCAATCTGTGCCTCCACGGGATCAACGCGGGTATTGCGCAGGCACAGGCGAGCGGCGCCTTAGTTACTCAGAATGGCTATGTTCAGCAGTCTTCAACCCAGACCGGGTTCATCCTAAAAAACGCGAGCTTTGTCTGTGGAGGTGCCGATGTCCAGGGCGACCTTGAGCCTCAGGCCGTGTCCACAAATTTCTTCGGCGGCACCATTGACGTGTCGGATATACGCAAAGCCCACCTGGCTGCACTGACGGCCATGCAAGCCAGCCTAAGCACCTCTGCTCAAAACTTTGTAAATGCAGTGATCCAACGGCAACTAGGGAAAACCACTGCCCTGCCTGACGTGGAGATGGCAGTTCAGTCTGCAGCCCAAGCATATGAGAACTCAGTAAACCGCGCGGCAGCTACCAAGCAAGGGAATATTGGGGAGCTGTCCAAAAAAATGACCTCCAGCATCAAAGAGGCTGGGTGGTGGACTTTGGGCGCCTGGTACCAAACGTTCGCTCAAGCAAACACAAAGCTGTCTGATGCAATGGCTGCAAAAGCGTCGGTGTTCGGCATGTCCTCCAGCGGAGATCCTGCGATCGTCAACGTATACGCCGCGGCAATGGAGGCTTACCAAGCGCAGCAACAGTCATCAACTTTCACGAGCACTCTGGGCACCCAAACCAGCGGCGATTATTCGAAGGGCGCCGGAGGTTCAGATGCGGGCAGCATCATTGGCAGTATTTTCTCCGCGCCTGGTCAGCGAATCGTCAATTATCTGGTAGATGTAAATGCTGGCGGGGAGGGCCTGGGCCAAGTCAACCCGCTGATCAAGATGAAAAATCTGGGCGATTACACGATGGTGGCGGCTGAAACTGCCATGGGTGGATACGTAGCCGCTAAAACCTTGGAAAAGGTGAAGGATGGCTGGAGCATAGCCGGGGCTTTCTCGAAGGTTGCGAACGCTGTTACCTCGTTGGGGGATGCTTTATCGGGCGTGCTGGATGCCGTCGGCCCTTTCATAATCATGCTCATCATCACCCTGTTTATCCTGGGCGGGACCTTATCCACTTACCTCCCTATGGTGCCCTTCATTATCTGGTTTGGCGCTGCAGTTAACTGGCTCGTCGTTGTCGGCGAAGCCGTGATCGCTGCACCTCTTTGGGCTATTACTCACCTGAACGGTGAGGGCGATGGTATGGGGCAAAAGACCACTCACGGGTACATCTTTCTGCTCAATGTGATGGTCCGACCAATCTTGATGGTGCTGGGGTTCTTTCTTGGCGGAGCGGCGTTGATTGCTGGCGGCACACTGCTAAATCAGTTGTTTGGAGTCGCATTGGCCAACGCACAATTCGACTCGATTACGGGCCTGTTTTCGATCATTTTCTTTTTGATGATCTACTGCTCGATGTGCTTGAACCTCGTGCACAGCTGCTTCAACCTGATCATGATCGTGCCTGACCAAGTGATCAATTGGGTCGGTGGCCACGCATCAGCAACCATGGGCCGTGATGACAACGAGAAGATGAAAAATGCGATGAACGTGTTCGGCAACAAGCTAGAACATCTCGCTCCACGTCCGGGTCCCTCCGGTGGCCGAAACAAAGGGCCTACAGGCGGTGACGGTATAAAATCCTAAAAGTCAAAATAACGGGGCCATATGGCCCCGTTATCAATGGCGGTTTGACCTGTCAATGGGTCGTGCTAGAATAAACATAGATTTCGTATCGTAGGCGTGATACGGATTATGGAGATCATTATGAATATTGCATGGTGGGTTCTTCGGCCATTTTATCTGATCGGCCTCGTACCGGTGATACCCGTGGCGCTGATCGCCTGCTTCGATTACCGGCGAGATCCAGATGTGGCGGGCATGTTGATCGTTGCAGGGCTGCTCTACATAGCGCTCGGGTACTTCATGTTCGCTATCGTCCCTCGCTTGCTGCAACGGCGCTTGGAGCGAAAAATTGATGCCTACAGACGCGATGGATTCAGACCTCGTTATGAGGCTTTTTCAGTGGCTTTCAACCGGTACGTGGGCTTCGACCCAGAGGAAAGGAAAGTCCTGTACGTTGACATCACAACTGGGCCAGTAATGGTGGGTTTTGACCAAATCGACAGTTGGGAGTTAAGCCCTGAGAAAAGTCCTCATCCGCTACTCAAACTGGTTACACGCCTTCCCAACCTGAGGGAGATCGGAGTGCGGATCGATCGTCCAGGTGCGTGGAAGTCCGATATGCATACGTTGTTCGGGTGAACCGTGCGACTGTTTTACTCAAAGGAATGGAGCTTTCCATGAAGTTTAAAATGACTGCGATCTCCCTCGCAGCGTGCTGTCTCATCGCGGGGTGCGACAAGCCTTCCCCGGCCCAGAAAGCCCCAGATGCGGCCGCCGGGCAACCCTCACTCCTCAACAGTCCAAAGGTCGCCAGTTCATCCCAGCTGAATCGTCCAGCAACCACACAGGTGTCGAGCTCCGCTGACGCCTCCGTGCCCTTGAACGAATACGTCGACCTCAACTCGCTTCCTGGCGGGCAGGCTCTTACGTTCTTGGTGCTGGCCAAGGCCCCCAGCAGCACAACAACTCAGCAAAAAATGGAATGGCTATCTCCAGGCTACCAAGCCACCTCGGATGCTTTCAAAAGGCAAGATATCGAAAAAGCCGAATGGCCAGCGGTAAGTGCACAGCTGGATGACTATGCGAAGAACGACTACTACACCCTGCCGATTAAAGGATCATCGGTAGTGCAGGGGATGGGTGTGCAAAATGTCATGGTGGGTCCCTATGACTTTTCGAGCTCTTCATTTCCGATCACCAGCTACGGCCAGTACTGCTGGGCGAACCCGGTGCGCAATACAGCGGGGATGAACCTGCAGATCAAACCATCTGAGGTCCCCTGCAGCATTGAGGTCGCAGACCAGACTAAAGCTCGGGAGATCGAGCAGGCGAGGGCGCAAGGTAACCTCGATCTATTGGGCACCCTGTATCTGTACGTTCCGAACTCGTCCGGTATGACTGCCACTGGCGAGGTTGTGCACGGCGTCATCGAGCTGCGCGATCGTCAGTCTTCTAAAGTGCTCACAACTGTCAATTTGTGATGGCCACCGTATAACTCGGAGGTGCATATGAAGCGACTAGTGAACCGCGAGCCCTGGTGGGAGCTTCCTCCAAAGCCTGGGCAAAACGAAACGGACTGCAGCTGGGGCTACCTGGAGCAATACGACGACGGCTCTTTCAAGTTCGACAATACGCAGAGGCCAAGCGATGAAGAAATCCGTCATCGCAAAGGCTGCAGAACAAATCCAAATCGTGAAGGCCCCACGAGTCAGAACGATTGAGCTATTTGAAAGGAGGCACTGATGAGTGCATTGAGCGTTCAAGACTGGCAGGCGGTCCTGAAGGAAATCGCCGAGCAAAAACGTCACAGACTGACCGGTAGTGAATACAAGGAGCTGGTTGGATTTATCGATGCCCAGCCTAAGGATGTAGAGAACCTGGTGCAGACCAGAAAACTTATTGCCCAGTTGGCGGAACATCAAGGGCCTGATGCTCCTGCCCCTTTTAGAGATCTTGGGCACAACAGAGCATTCCAAGTAGAGTCGTTGCCGGCAGCGCCTGCAGAAGGCGATGAACGTCTTCGCGAACGCGTCATTGCCGGCGAACGGGTGTTCGCATCCCGTGAGTTCAAACATACGTCTGAAGCCGCGCAACTGAATGAACGAGGAGAGATGGGGCGCCTGGTGCACGGGCACCGCCTCGATGTCATGCATAACACTGACGGGCCTGGAGATAGGTTCGACGTGTTTCAAGTCAAAACCTCGACTCACATCCCCTACAGCACTGGGATACCCGGGAAGCCGGTAGACGGAGAGCGTACGGCCCACGGGCAGTTCCATTCACTCGCCGAGGCAGGCGCAAGCATCGATCAGACAGTTGGTGTTAAACGCCACTCGCAGCTGATCCGTGAACGCCAGGCTGAATACGGTATCCACTGGAAAGAGGCACCACCTGCAATTCCCAAAGCACCGCGGCCGGCATAACAAAGCTCGTATCCGATCGGTGCAAGTAGCGCGTCAGCAATGAACACTTCAAGGAGCTCCCATCATGGCGAGAGGTGTAAATAAAGTTATTCTGGTCGGTACGTGTGGCCAGGATCCTGAAGTTCGCTACATGCCTAATGGCAACGCCGTGACCAACCTGAGTCTGGCGACCAGCGAGCAGTGGACAGATAAGCAAACCGGCCAGAAGGTCGAGAAAACCGAATGGCACCGGGTGTCGATGTTCGGCAAGGTTGCCGAGATCGCCGGCGAGTACCTGCGCAAAGGCTCGCAGGTGTACATCGAAGGCAAGCTGCAGACGCGGGAGTGGGAAAAAGACGGTATCAAGCGTTACACCACTGAAATCATTGTCGACATGCAAGGCACGATGCAGCTCCTGGGCGGCCGGCCACAAGGCGACCAACAAGGCCAAGGCGATGCGCCCAACTCAGCACCTCGTCCTCAACAACCTCGGCCCCAGCCAGGTCCTCAGTCCGACCGTGAGTCACGTCCAGCGCCACAGCAGGCCTCGCCGCAACCAGCTCCCGATTTCGACAGCTTTGATGACGACATACCGTTCATGGACCCCTACCGATTCAGTTGGCACCTGCAATGACGGATTGATCAAATTTGATCAATCCGTAGGGCCGTGTTAGCATTGGCTCCAAGAATAGCCCCCACGCCTCGGGCGGGACTTGTCCCGTACTGCGCACCAGGGGGTTAGTTATTTCTGGCCCCCATGCCCACGCAGGATGCTCTGGCATGCCGCAAGCCCCCCTCTATTTCCTCAAGCCTGCGAAGCCACCTAATGCGCTGCTGCGCCACCTTAGGCTAAAAGGCTTAGGCACACGTGGACAGCGAGAAAAGGCCCTGCACGCCCTAGAATTCATCGGCTATCACCGGCTGCTGATCTACATGCGGCCGCTGCAGGACCCGCAAAAGCGCTTCTTTCCCACCGTCCAGTTTGACGACATCCTACAGCTTTATGACTTCGATCGGCAGCTACGCCTCGTGTTCCTGGATGCGATCGACCGCATCGAGGTCGCGTTCCGCGCAGCGATCATTAACACCTTGGCCCTGGACAAGACTTGCGGTAGTCATTTCTACCTGGATGCCATCCACTTCAAGGATTGCAAAGCCCATCGTGACGTGATGAAACAGGTGCTGGGCCTTCCGGAAAAAAATGCCGCCATCAAGCATTACTACGAAAACTACAATACGCCGGCCCTGCCGCCTGTCTGGACTGTTCTCGAGGCGATGACCATAGGCCAGCTTTCGCGCCTGTTCAGCGATCTGCACCTTGACCATCGCAAAACTGTAGCGGCCAAATTCGGCTACGACGAGTCCGTTTTGGTTACTTGGCTGAAAAGCCTGACCATCCTGCGAAATGTCTGCGCCCACCATGGCAGGCTGTGGAACGCATCGATTACCGCAGATGCGCCGAAGTATGCCAAGGCTATTGCCGCTGAGTTTCCTAGCCACAATGATCGAGGCCGCATTTTTGCACGAGCAGTCGTCGTCCAGGCTTTGCTCGCAAAGATCGACCCATCCTCCGACTGGAAGGTACGGTTCAAGCAGTTGATGTCGACCCTGCCTACGGCCGTTCTAGCGAAAGCAGGCCGGACCACGGCTGAACTTGGACCAGTTCCAGGTTGGGAGATCCGCTTGTTCTGGTCCTGACTCAGATGAGCGACCGCCTGAGGCATCGAAGCAAGTTTGTATTTCTTTAGGTTAGGTGGGGAGTAATAAAGGCTGATGCAGGCAATCAATGAAATAAAAAAAGCTGCTCTTGAATGCAAAGAGGTTTTTTTAGACGAAAACCTGCTCACTTTAAATGAAGCGATGCTTGATGCTTTTTTTGACCAGGTCGGGGGTGTTGACACGTATGAAAACGTTCAGCTTTCTTCTATAAATACTGTAACCCATCGCAATGAATTTTCCGCTGATGGTATGACTTGGAGAAAGGCAGTAGATAACCTCCACGGGACTAACTGGGATTCCCGTGTGTTGGACTATTTTAAGGGTTCTCTTCAACATGTAAAGTTCCCGCCAGAAAATAGTGTCAACGAGCTGAAGCTGGGCCGATACGGAATTAAATATAACGTTGAGTGCGGGGTTCATCGGGTTATTGCAGGAAAGGCTTGGTTGGCACACCAATTCGGCGGGAATGCATACTTTTCAAATTGCCTGGTCAGAAGTCATGTTATAAATACTGAAGTGAGAAGCTTTTTGAAAGAGCATGGGCAATTTGGCCTGCTCATATATAAAACAAGTCTTCATCCTATGGACAAGATTTTCATCAATAATGCCGTACCTAGATACCTAATAGCTTCTTGTAAGTTTCCCTACAAAATGTACCTGCTCACAGAAGACGTTTGTGAGATAAGCAGGTTTAATCGCCTGAATCCATTAAATTGGTTGAAGATTTTATGTGGTACGTCTATCACCGAAAAAGATCGCTATCGCACACTTACGCCACAATACATCGAAGATATCCAGGCGTAGATTAATATCGTTCCGTGTTATTTTAGATCCGAGGCTGCACGCCCTAGTGTTCAAGCCTCCTAAAACCGCCCTAGGTGGTTTCTTTGCGCTATCCGGATGTCTGCTTCGAATAGTCAGCAACCCGGGTGTGTGAGACGCCTGCGATCAGCGCTATTAAATTGTTGGGTACCAGTCCGAGGAGGTGCCGATACCGCTCCAATTTGGAAACTCTTCGATAGGGCTGGATCCTTAGGAAAATCCGGCGTTGCTCGACAACTGAGACTGGCACATTCACTGCGCGGCTAACCTTAGGATCAGACATTGATCCGAGCAATGATTCAAACCCAAGCCAAGGGCCGTGGAAATTTGGCCAAAGGTTCTGTTGAACTGGTTGAGGATCAGCGGCCATAACCTGATGCAATCCAAATGCTTCCCTTATCGATGCGATGCTCTCCACGTCGACGCCTGAAAGCATGGAGACATCCTCATCCGGTACCAGTCCCAAAAGCTGCCTGAATGGCCTCACAGGGTGGCCCGGAGGCAATCTTTGACGGCGCTGCAGTGGATCAGGACGCTTAAATAGAGCTAAGCCCTCGCTCCGACGATAAGTTGTAACGCTTTTCACCGATGCTCCGCACACCCGGGCTATGGTCAGATCCGAGTTGTCAGCAAACATATGGCGATAGGGTTGAATCAACTGATTGATCGACCAGACCTCGATGCAGAACAGCTCACGCCGGCGCCGAATTACCGCTACCGAGGTGCCAGCCAACCCGGCAAGCTTTTTGTCGGTCATCGTTCCCAGTTTGCAGTCGTACCACCTGGCTAAACCGATCTTCGTCCAGTCAATCATTGCTTTCCGCTTCTCACTGTTGCGTCTCTCTTCCACGCCCTAGGAACCAATTTGTCCCAGGGCGTGGGCGTACCTGGTGCATACCTTTCCTAGGACCCGCCTGTATCTGCTTGGCAGTAGTCGGGGGGAGGAAGTTTGACACTTTTGTTTTCAGGCAAGGCCCAGACAAGTTGTTTCAGCATCGGATGCCAGCGCAGCTTGTAGCAGTGGCGTCCATGAAAGCGACTGCTTTTCGTCCCGACGGCTTCTGAAAACTCGTCGCCGGCTCGAGCCATTTGCTGTCCATCAAATGGACCTCCGATCACCAGGAGTTTTTGGCTCTCATCACGCGCCATGTAATTCATCCGTTTTGAACGATGCAACTACAGAGACAAAAATATCCGTTAGCAGCAACACAGTCGCAATGCTCAGGAAACCAAACCCCAGTTGACTCACCCAATGAAAACCCGTCTGCAGGCCTGCCTCAAGCAAGCCAATTGCGATACCCATAAAGAGCACCATCGCTATAGTCAATTTCATCTTCATTCCTTTGGATTATTGAGCGTTACACGCTGCATGTCAGCGGTGCCCCGGGGGAGGGGACCCGCTAACGAGGGCCGAGGTTCGTCAGGCTGCTGACGGCGCCTCGCACGCGCTGCGCCTGGAAACTAGTATCAGCGGATCGGGCAATGAATTTTCGTCCCGGATAAGAAGCGTTTTTCTCTGGGTGAACTCAGCCATGACCAGCTTTCGCTTTTTCAGCATCGACGTGATGCTGGATTGTGTGACTTGTATGGTTTTCCCGTTGCATGGGATCAGCAAGGACTCCCCTGGAAGGAGCTCTGCGAGAGCTTGTGAAATATTGCCGCAGGGTATTTTCAAAGTCATATGACGCTCCTAGACGCAGCAGATCCGGGGTAGCCGCCCCGTCAAAACCGATTGTACGTACGTAAGTACGTACGCATAGGCGTAATTTAGACTTTAACCTTCAGCTTGTCACCAAAAAAGATATCGATCAGCAACCTGATTCCCAACGCTACAAAGGCGCAATGGAGACTCGACTCCATCAGTTCGCGCTCAAGCTCCCTGCCGCTGAATTGCAACGCCATGCCGTACAAAATGAGCCCGAAGATAACAACATAGGCAACAGCCATGCTGAGGCGGCGGATTATGCGGATCAATTTCAACAAAACTGGGGACATGGTGGCTTCACTATTTTAGAAGTGGATCTGGCGGAAATTGGCGATCTGACCTTTTTCAAGCATGCGTACCGCACCACTTGTTTGGGGCCGGAGGTACTTCAAGTCTTTGATATCGATCTTCAGCTTGCGCGCAGCCTCGTCCCAGTCTGCAGTAGCCAGGTTGAGCAACAAAAGCGTGCCCGCATTCTTGATAAAGTCGGAGCTGAAGTGAGCAGGCGACTGGCCGGCCAGAAGTATTGCAAGGCCGAACTTACGCATCTCTGTGACGACCACATTGATTGGATTGGAGGCGTCTTCATCATTGAATTTCTTGGACTCGTCCAGGACGATCAACCGGCGAAGTTTTCCATGGGACTCCCCTCGCTGCATCATCTCTCGAATAATCGCCCGCATCCGAAACCGGACGAACATTTTTAACTCATCCTCGGACTGGGCAAGGGGTTTGATATTGTGCCGGCGAATCCTCGCATTCCCGAAAGGTGGGGGATTGGGATTGAAAATCCCCGTAGCAATCAGGTTCTCGAGTCGAGTAATGACGCTCAGCATTACGTCCTTACTGTGGTACTTCATCGCATCATCGAACTCTCGACCCGTTTGCAGGTTGTTGAGGAAGGTCTGGTGAGCCTCAGTCGCCTTAACCTTCGCCGTGTCGAGACGCTTCTCCAGGGCCTCTATATCATCGTCGCCATTCCGGCCTTGGGACTTGGCGAGATCCGCCCGACGTTTATTCATTGCAGCCATTGCTCTGCAGTAGTCCTCAAAGCAGCTCAAAGCCTGTTTGCCGTCATCCTGGTCGTCTATCCCCATCCACAAGGCGCGCAGCTTGCGTTTGGCGAGCCGCACAACATCAGAGAGGGTAGGGTAAACGGCTTTCAGATCTGCCCAGCGCTTGTGTTTGATGATGTCTTTGATTTCGTCATCGGAGGCTTCCCGGCGCTGCCAAGTGTGTGGCTTATCCACGTAAATACCGCGGGCTGCGTAAGCATCCGTGAGCAAGTGGCGCAGAACACCTTCCTGGTTGCCGCCAAGCTTTCTGGAGGTGCTGTTCATAGCTTCAATCACATCATTGACAGCCCTGCGCACGCCCCCGTAGTGGGGGTCTGTGTTCAACACCAGCGGGTTGAAGCCATAACGTGTTGCTTCGCTGAAAAGGACTGTTTCGGCACCTGGAATCTCGATGTCGCCGTGATAGTCGAAGATGTCGATTTCGACCTGTTCATCCATGTTAGTGACGAATTCTCTGATCCAGTGCGTCTTGCCTGCACCGGATGTTCCTGCCACACCGACGTGATGGTTCGACACGGCATCGGGGCGCCAATAAATAGGCAGCTCCACCTGGTCCTTGGTGAACTTCCAAAAGTCGTTGCCCAGCTTGATTGCTGTCATCGTGCCTCCTTATTAATCATATGCATCTTCCGGGATCTCAAAATCCTCCCCGTCGTCGCCAAGCATCTCATCCGGTTCCAGCTCAGGTTTCGGTTGATGGAAGTATCCAGACATGCCCTGCGCTTCCGCTGCATGAAGCGCTTTTCTTGCTGCCTGGAACAATGCAATGCCACGCTGCTCAGCCGGCACGTCGAAACGCTGGATACTGTCCAGATGCCGCGCAGTTGCTACAACCTGTTCTAGGATCGGATCATCCAAGGCTGGATAGTAGGGTTTCTCGACCCGGCGAAGCTGTGCGGCGATGTAATCAACAGAGTGGGTATCCTGCTTGCTGATCCGCTCAGCGCTGTGTGGCAACCGGCTGTAGGCCGGCCGTTCGACCTGCAAGAATCGATTGATGCGCGCAGCAAGCTTGCTGGTCTTCTTGTGATCATCAGGGATGTAGAAGCTTGATGCTGGGATCACAGCCTCCTTGAAGATCAGCATTCCCTCTCCGGCCTGTAGCTTTTTCAGCTCCCCAAGCTCGATCTTGTTCCGACGCTCGATGTTGGCTGCACCCTGCGCTTGGTAAGCACCACCAGTGTTTTGGTCGTACCCACTGAGAACGCTGTAATACGCCTCCCCACCAGCCTTGCGAATGTAATCGTAGGTGTCCTCCGGATCTTCCAATGCCAGCACCCATTTCACTTTGGTGTTGGCCAGCATGGAAGGGGCTTCGTCTGCTGCCTCGCCTCGTTTAAGGCCCTGAATATCCTGTACGGCGGCGACCATCATGAAGCCGAGGCTTCGCGCTTGGGCAAACATCACAGCGATGCCTGCGGCGAAGTAGTAGGCCAGCTCGTCACTGATGATCAGGTATGGATTAGGAGCATTGGTAGCTTTGGTATCGAGGACGTCTGCACGAGTCCCCTCTAAGCGGTAGCCAAGGTTCTGGGCCATCATTAAACGGATTGAGGAGATGTACAGCTTCCCCAGCGACGCAGCCTCGGACGCTGACTTTTCGAGCGTCGGGATCATGACCGCGATCAGACGGTCATTGAGGAGCACATCGAGCATGTCAATTTCGGGGAATTTGTCCGCAAAAATATGACCGTAGGTATCCATCATCATCGACAGAGTGCGAGCGAACTGGCCGGTCAAATAACCGTGCTGGTTGAACACCTCTGCATCCCATTTGGAGGGATCACCTGCGAGCTGCGGATTGAATCCAGGTAGACCTGTTTCAAAGTAAGCTTTGATCGGCAGGTAGGCCAGCTCAGGGATCAGCCCTTGCTGACCCTCGATGTAGAATTGAACAAGGTTTTGGAGTGCGAGGTAGTGGCGGATCACCCCGATGGAGATTTCGAGTTCACCTTTGGCGCGCTTGTAGCAGAGCGTACGCAGTAGCGCATCGATCATGTTGAGAGCTTTTTGCTGCCATTGAGCACCGTCACCGCTGGCCACCGGTAGCAAGGAGGCCATCAACTGCAGAAGGAAGTCAGCTGCAGCGTCACCGAAGGGATTCATGGAGTTCGATTGCGGTTGATTCGCCGCATGAAGACCAGTCTCCCTGGCAACCATGTGTTCAAAGGGGTCCATTCCACCTGTCAGGTAGTTGAGGATGAGGAAATCGTCCTCTCGACCATGCCGGCGCGCTAGTGACCAAAGGCAGAAGGCAAGATTGGAGTCAGCTTTCCCGTCCCCATACGATGCTCCAGTCCCCCAGCAGATTGCGTTGTAATACATGCCCATCAGCGTTTCACTTTTGCCCGAACCTGTGGTGCCGGGCAAAAAAAGGTGAGTTCGGCAGTCTGAGTTGTTGAGCCACAGCTCGCGGCCTTCATCAGCGCTAGCTGCAATGCCGTCCGTATTTGGGGTACGGAGAAAACCGAGGTACATGATGCCGCCTGCCGCTAAGAGCTTTCGAAAAAGCCTCGACTTTGTGAACAGGCCCCAAAGGTAATTTTCCTCTACCAACTCTTCGTAGTAATCCGTTCGATCCAATCCGCCGATGTCTTTGGGCATCCGAATCGGCATACGGAATTTCTGGTCCTTGAAGGCCATGATCATCATGGACAAGAACAGGATCCAGACCGGCCACAAAACTGGCTGGTAGACCAGCAGTCCAGCTATCACTAGCAGTGCAAGCTTGAAGTTGTTCGGGCGAAACAGCGCAATATTGAACCTGGTCCAAGAGCTGCGCACGTCCCTTGATATGCGGCCAGGTTTGATCTCATGTTGTGAGTCGAGAGACATCTGGTGATCTCCTAGGCGGGCAACGCCATACCGATCGTTCTTTCGAACTGAGCAGTAAGAGCCTGTTTGTAGAGGGTTGCCTCACGTACGCGGGCGAGAATTTTGCGAGCCTTTTCAGCGGCGCGTACCTGCGATTCAGGTACGTCCAGGTCAAGGCCATGTTTGACGAAATCGGCCAAAAATCGGCTCAGCGGATACGCGCGTAACAAGGCATCGTTCCATGCTCCAAGCCCATGTGTCCCGATCAGTTGATCGGGATCACTGCCCTCGGGTAGAAACAGGAACTGGACTGTTTTACCGTCGCGAATTTCCTCTAAAACTACTGCAGAGGCACGTAAGGCTGCAGACCGGCCAGGCTTATCCCCATCGAAGGCAAATGTCACCGTATCGGCATGGCTGAATAGTTTCCTTGCCTGTGTGTTCGTCAGGGCGGTCCCCATGGGGGCTACAACCCTCCGGTCCCCGGCTTGGTGAGCGGTGAGCACATCGAAGTAGCCCTCAACTACGATAGCGTGACGGGCGCTGCGGATTGCCGTCTTGGCCACGTTCAATGCGTACAGCTCGTTGCCTTTATGGAAAAGCTCAGTTTCAGGCGAGTTCAGATACTTCGGTGTCTTGTCAGGCTTTTCGATCATGGAGCGCCCTGCAAAACCAATCAAAGCACCACTGTCGTTGTGGATCGGGATCATGATCCGATTCCGAAATCGGTCGAAAAGACGACCGTCTTCCGCACGGATCGCCAGTCCGCACTCAATGAGGGTTTCTGGGGTGTGACGCTTGACCAACAGCTCAACGACGCCGGTGGCGACGGTACCCAGCTGGTAGGAAGTAATCGTTTCGGCCGAAAGCCCGCGGGTGTTTGTTAGGTATTGGCGACCAGTCGGACTGCGTTCGATCCCCCCTGAGTACAAACTGGCCGCGTCTTGCAATGCCTTGTTGAAGGACGTCAAGCGACTTCGGCGCGCCTGTGATTCGGCCGACTCATCAGCCTGAGATTCAGGGGCCGAGATGCCTGAGTCAGCCGCGACCGCGGCAACGGCTTCTTGAAAAGGGAGTTTGTGAAATTCCATCATCCACTTGATTGCATCGCCTTGCGCAGGGCACGCATAACACTTGTATGTGCTCCGCTCAGGCGACACTTCAAAAGAGGGTGTTTTTTCCCCATGAAAAGGGCAGCACGCTTTGAACGCCTTGCCTGCCTTTTTAAGGGTGATGTCTCGTCCTATGATCCCCACCAGGTCTGCGTCCTCACGCACACGGGCAAGGAATTCATCGGTGTACCGGATGTACTTGCCCATGAATTGCCTCACTGCGCCTTTGTTTGATCCAGCCACTGCGAAATGGCTCGGGAGGTATTTGGGAGGGTCAGCGGGGTTTGTTCGCCGTTCGCGTTCACCACGGTGGGAGTGCCCAAGAAATTCAGCTTGCGGAATATTTGGTCATTGGCGGCCACTGCGGCTTCGCCTTCGGGGCAGGTGGGTGCGTCGAGGCGATCGCCCTTGACGATCTTCTTCCAGTAGTTGGCGCGTTCTTCAGGCTTGGCACAAAGCATCTGCGCAACCGAAGTGCTGGAGTCAGGCCCGCCAATGACCGATACCGGAAAAAGCTGGATGGTGTAGTCGGCAGCAAGCTTTTCAAGTTCGGGTTCAAAATCGCGGCAATGTGGGCATGACGGGTCCGAGAAAACGTAGACAGTCCCCTTGCTCCCCTGAGAAAGCTGTACAGCGTACTTACCAGCTTTGGTGCCAGCATTGATGGCTTGCTTAACGATTGCAGGGTCAGCGGCTGGTGGGAGCCCGGGGATGTTGCCCAGCTGCAGATTCTGAGGCTGTTGTGATGGTGCAAAGCCAGGCTGCGCTGCAGCTGGGTTGAACGCCGGCTGCTGGTTCAGCTGTCCCATGGTTCCAGGTGTCGCTTGCGGGGTGATGCCGGTCATTCGGGCCGCGTACATGTTTAGACCCATGGCAAGGATCAGACCGAACGCTGGCAGCAAGCCCCACTTAACGACACCCTTCACACGACCGATTATCACGCGGCGCCGTGAAAAACGGTCGAGCGCATGTTGCATTGCTTCAAAGGCGTTGCCGGCCAGGGCATCGGATCCGAACTCTTCAAGCAAACACTCATGATTTGCCCCTTCTGCAGAGCGAGACCAGAGCAGACGCTTTCCATCCAGGCGTACCTGAAGACTGTCATTCAACGAAAGCGCAGTAACAGCACGGCGTTCGCCGGTAGATCCAAAGTGGACATGAAGAGACGTATCGTACTGGCGAATTCTGTCGCGATTTTTCATTGTGTTTCTCCTTGGCGGGCGACTAAACCTAATTTGGCGAGGTAATGTTCGACGCCATCAATCGCGTCATCAATGCATGGCTCAGTCAGGCGATAGCCCACGTTTTCCGCGAACTCTTCCCACTGCATCTGTGTGAAAACCGCACATTGTTCAAGAAAGGGCGCTTTGCGCAGGCCTATGTTCAACGCATAGAAAAGGTTGCGGTCCATCCCCTTCAGCCATCGAAACTGGGAAGAGGGCAACTTGCCGCTTTTAGAGGCAAGCTTGTGCATGGCGAACAGCATCGTTCGGGGGTAAGGGTGTCTGAGGAGCCACGCTTGGGCGTCAGGGTGCGCTGAGTACTTTTTGAACGCTGCGTCAGTCAACCCTAGATTTGGGTAGCCTTTTTTCCCTTCAAATGTCCCTGTGTGACAAGAGCGATTGAGGTCGTCCAGAAGTTGTTGGGCTACACGGATGTCTTTCCCTTCCGAGAAGAGGCGAGCGCCGAACACAGCAAACATGGCTCGTTCCGTCGGACTCAATTCGTTAAGTGAAGCGATCGGCTTGCCTAGAAACTCAATCATGAGTTGGCCGCAGCGCTCACGATCTAACTTATGATTTACGATCAATCCTTGCTCGAGCGTCCATTCTTCTGGATGGGCAGCACTGCGATGCTCGACCGGATCATCGTTCAGCAGCAGCGTCTGAGGGTTGCCGTAATACAGCGAGGGAATGATGGCAGGAGAGTGCTTCGACATAATCCACGGCAGGGTTTCTACCGTTACCTTCCGGCGAGTTTTATTCATCGGATGACGGTGAGCGGCAGCGAAGCCTCGGGCGATGATCACTAGCGGGATCAGGATGTAGAAATATCCAGCTTTGTTAAGCATGCTTAAAAGCGCGGTGAAACTGACCCTTGAAGGGTACATGGCCATGGCAGCAGCCTGGGCACGCCACTCTCGGATAACGTCAGGCATAAATGGCCAATCGAAAACGGCGAGCTGATACCAAACCCATTTCAAAGCCCAGTAGCTGATAGTCCCGTGCCACCGGTGCCAAAACATCCATCCGAACGCAATTGGTAGGGCAATCAAAACAAGCCACACAACGCCCATCCCCTCAGATTGATTTTGTCCATGTCTAGCCATTAAACCTCCTAGAACTTGAGCGAATTGTTATAGACACGCTGGATGTATGGGTATTTGTACTTCGGTGTCCTAGAGTGGTAGTGCCCGACACCATCCCAAAAGCTGCCATTCGCCTGGTTGATCTCGTAGCGCAAAATGTATGCAGCGGCACGCGCGGACCAGCAGAAGTTCTGCGTGATCATCTGAGGTGAGACGCCAAATTCGCGCTGTAATCTTTGGGCCCATACGGTGTTGATCTGGAAAGGACCATGGTCGACCGTGCCATTTGTGTTGGGGCTCAGAGTCCCTGTGCTTCCGCCTTCCGTCATCCAAAGCGCGATCATTACCCTCAAGGGCAAACTGTAATCTCGCGCCGCTTCAACCATACAGACCGGCACAGGCGGCTCAGCCACTGGTAATGGAATCATCGTTTCGTCCTTTCTCGATCCCTAGCAATGGGCTATAATTTTCCGTATGGTAGCCATTCTACGGAATCAAGGCAAGTTGAATCAGCGTTCTGCGATTCCGCAAAAACGCCGATTTCAGCCTCATTCAGGAAGGAGTTTTTGATGGAAAAGGTTTTGTGGATCGCCGAGAAGGAATCCCAGCTTTCTCAGGGTATTTATTCGGCCATTCCGGGCAGCACTGAAAATGAGGGGCCAGGCTGGGCACGGCGAGGCGAGCAGTGGTTTATTTGGCTGGATGGCCACGCTTTTCAACAAGCCCCACCTGATCACTACCTTCCTGACGATGTGCCTTTGACAGCCGGGAAAAAAAAGGTCTGGCGAATGTCTGATCTTCCTATTATCCCGGGAGCCAGGGCTTGGAAGCTTTTGCCAGATCCACGCAAGAAGGCTCGTATCGCAAAGCTTAAAGAGTTGTTGCAGTGGTGTGACGTAGTTCACCACCTCGGTGATTCTGACGAGGAGGGCCAGTGTCTTGTGGATGAAGCGCTCGAGTACTTTCAATTCAAAAAGCCCGTACGGCGCGTGCTGATCAACGACTACAACCCGACCAAAATCAAAGAATCGCTTGCCAATATCCGCGATAACACGGAGCCGCAGTTCACTGGCTGGCGGCGGTGGGGTCTGGCGCGCAGTCGCTATGATTGGTTGCTGGGCATGAATGGCACTCGAGCGATGACCTTGCGCGGCCGTGAAGTAGGGCAGCAGGGGTTGCTACCGGTTGGTAGCGTGCAAACGCCTCTTCTCTACATAGCGAGGGAGCGCGATAGGCTGATCGAGGAGTTTCAGCCTCATGCCTATCAAGTCGTCACCGTCCAACTACGACCAAGTGAAGGACCGGAGTTTCAAGCTCGGTGGAACCCGCGGCCAGAACAACATGGCATGGATGAAGATGGGCGTGTGATCGACGCTCAAGTCGCCTCCTCTATCGCAGAGCGGGTCAGGGGTCGTCCTGGCTCAGTTACCCAATGTGCTATTACCGAAAAAAGTAAGAAACCTCCACTGCCTCTCTCAATGAACGAGCTGCAGATGGAGGGTTTCAGTCGATATGACTATTCCGCACTGGAAGTCATGGAAGCGGCTCAGAAGCTGTATGACACATACAAGGTCATGACATATCCGAGAACGGATGTCCGATACCTATCAGAAGCCCACCATGATGAGGCTGGTGCAGTGATTGCGGCTGTGCTGCAAATTCGTCCTGATCTGACCCAGCTTGCTGACCACATCGATCGATCTCGAAAATCAGCAGCGTTCGATGATGCGAAAGTTCGCACGCCGACCGGCGAGCCAACTCCCCACCACGGGATAGTGCCTGCGATTCCGGAAAAAATGGTGAGCCCGGCCGAGTGGACCGCTTGTGAGCGTAACGTTTACGACTTGGTTGTAAGGGCGTATCTAGCTCAATTTGCCAGCGACTATACGTACCAGGCTACGACACTGCAGGTCGACATTGATGGGGAGGCTTTCGCGGCGAGTGGTACCACCCCTGTGCAGCTGGGTTGGAAGGCCATCTATCAGGAACCACCACCATTAGACGGTGTGGAACAGACTGAGGACAACCTTCCATCTCTGACGCTGCCAAGGCTGAATGAGGGCGACAGCGTTTCCTGCTTGTCCTGCAACATGGTCGAGCAAATGACTACGCCGCCACCGCGATTCGACGACAACATGCTGCTTGACGCGATGAAGAACCTGCACAGGTACGTAGTCGATCCGGAGCTTCGTAAACTGCTGAAAGAAGGTGAGGGCATCGGAACTACCGCGACTCGCGCAGGCATCATCGCGGACATGAAAAAACGTGAGCTCTTTGTACCTGCGCCGAAGGGTAAGAAAAAACTCATGACGAGTGCACAGGCCAGAAACCTCATCGACGCTCTGCCCATGAAGGTGAAAGACCCTGCTCAGGCAGGGCATTTCAAGCAATCCCTTGATCAGGTCGCCAGTGGCGCACTCACCCACGCAGAATTTATGGAGTACACCGAACGCTTCGTTCGTGAAGTAGTAGAAGTTGCCAAGGTCGCCGAAATGGCAGCTCTTCCCCCTTCGGCAGGGGAGCAGATCCCTTGTCCCAATTGCTCAGGCGAACTGCAGAATAGAGGGAAGCGTACTGCTTGTAGCCAATGCCAATTTGTCCTTTGGCACGAAGCGTTCGGGAAGCTACTGGGTGCAAAAGATATTGAGGCCTTGCTGAAGAGGGGCGAAACACGACTGCTTCAGAACTTAATAGGACGTGAGAAGAAAACGAAATTCTCCGCTCGCCTGTCCTTAGATCGTGCAACCGGCAAGACCAAGCCTCTGTTTGATCAGCCTGGATCTGCTACAGCCAAGGCTGCCATAACGCATAAGGAACAAATCACGCTTTCACCGCTAAACTGCCCTCGATGTTCGGCCATTCTCGAACCTTCAGGTAAGACACTCGAGTGCCCATCGTGCCAGTTCAAATTATTTTCAGAATTGCTTGGCAGAGCGTTGAATGATGCCGAACTCAAGGCCCTGCTCAACGATGGAATCACCGAGAAGCTCAGTGGTTTTATCAGCCCAAAAAATAACAGTGCCTTTTCTGCAAGACTCAAACTCAACCGTGAAGCCTGGAAGGTAGAGTTTGAGTTTGAAAAGAAAGCGACTGACCGTGCCTAGCGCCGTGAATTTCATTGCATATGGAAAGGATCAATACATGTTTATACGTATGTTGCCGCTGTTGATTGGAATTCTGTTTGCGGGGTGCGATCAGGTGGAAAAACTGCCTGAGCAGGAAGGTGTGCAGCGACAGCTGATCCAAGGGATGCACGCCGAGTTTTTCAAGGTTGCTGATGCCAATAACACCTGGTTTGAGGTTGCCATTTCGGTCGACAACAGCAAAACATTCAGGATGCCGGTTTTCTTCTCTCAGAACGGAAAGCTCGTAAAAGTTACTGACTCACAAGCTCAATCGGTTTTTGATAGCTGGCTCAAAGAGCGCGCAAAAAACATTGCAGCGTTCGGCTCGCTCGATGAGCAGAGCGGCATGAAAGATCCATTCCTTGCGCTCGATGTGAATCGCTGGGAGAAGAAGTAATGTTCAATGAAGAAGACATGAAGTTTGTGCCTGCTTATTACGCGGCGAATGGCAAAGGCCAAAGTGTGCCCTTCATCGTATCGTTGATGATGGTCGATGATCAGAACAAAGCGGCCTTGCCCCCTGCTGTTTCAGCGTCCATAGACAGAACGCTAAGCATCACAGGAACGGAAGGGGTGGCCTTTGCCAATATTTACAACGTCGAGCCACTCGACATCGTTGTACCCGCTCATATCGACCGAGCGATGAAGATTTTCGGCGCTCTCGTACTGTTCCGGTGCCAGAGTCCTGAAACAGCGGAAAATTTGATGGGGGTGATGAATCAAGCCTACACCCTTACCTTGGTCAAGGATCAGCGGAGCGATTCTGATGAATAGGCAGCGTCTTTGGCGTACCACGGTGGCCATTGGCAGCTCGCTCATTGGGCTTTCCTACGCAGTGCTTTCAGTTCGTCACGGGTTCGGCGTCCCCGGCGAGCTGGTTCACGCAGCCCTGTTCCTTGCGGCAGGCATTGCTCTGCTTCACCACACATTCAAACGACAGCAAGAGGGCTCCCAGATGCCAGGTCCATTGACTAGCCAGCAGATTGCAGAATACGAATGCGCGATGGAGACCATCGGAAACGCCATCGCGGCTCGTTCACAGGCGATCCACGAAGAAAGATCCAAGCCTGCGCCTGACGCAAAGCTTCTCTCAAAATTGCGTCAGGAGCAGGCCGACCTTGTAATTGAGCGAAGCAAAATATCCCTTGATGACGTCGACACCGTGCGTCGAGTCATTGCGAACTATGGAGCCCAGGTACGGGCTCACATTTAAGGACTGACCATGGACGATCAGAACAGAGGGTTGAGCGTTGATTTGGTGCAACACGTGGTTGACCGCTTTTTGGACAACTACAATGGAAATATTCAACTCAGAGCTATTGTCGTTGCGAAGCAGGAGGACATTTATGGACCAGAGTTATCCCGGGAAAAAATTGGAGTCCGAATCGACGGAGCCTACCACCCAAAAAACGCATTCTTCACCATTGTCGCTTCCAATATGGGTGACGAAGGGGCCGTCCTCAGAACCTTGCGCCACGAGCTCCTCGGGCATTATGGGCTCAACACCTTCAATCCCGAGGAAAAAAAGGCGCTCCTGGATCGAGTTCTTGAAACGCGCAATGAACCGTCCCTAAGCCATATTTGGGCCGATGTTGATAAAAACTACCATGACAAAAGCGAGCTACACCGCGCCGAAGAAGTCTTCGCGTTCGTGGCTGAGGAAGAGCGGACGTTTCTGGGGAAGGCCTGGGACCGAACCCGCGCAGCGTTCCAGCAAGTACTCAAGGCCACGGGGCTGGTAGACGAAAAGTCTCTAACCATTCACGAGCTGCGCGTCGAGGCACTGGCCGTCGCTAAAGGCATTAAAAATGGCGATCGGCATCAACAAACCTTCCCTAAAGACGATCAATCGCAGTTCCGGCTAGAGACCGTTGAGCATCAGCTTATTTTTGAAGACATTGCACTGCACGCGATGATGTTGAGTAAGCCTGTAGAGAACCCCGTTGCAATAATCCTCGGGGGGCAACCGGGTGCTGGAAAAGCTGCGCTTAGCAGTTATGCCACGGCTGAACTGGGTGGCAATTCAATCAAAATTGACGCTGACGAGCTGCGTAAATATCACCCTCACTTTCTGAAACTGATGCGTGAAAACGACCGTGACGCAGCGGATCTAACCCACCGCGATGCAGCAGGCTGGGCAGTGAAGCTTACAAACCTAGGCATTAAAGAACACAGGAACCTGGTCATCGACGGAACGATGCGCGATCCAGAAAGCTTGGCCAAGCTCTGCAGCAAGTTGCAATCAGCAGGGTACCGAATCGACGCACGTGTGTTGGCCGTTAATGATCTGGTTAGCCGTCTGAGCATTCACCATCGGTACGAGCTGCAGCACGAGGCTAATGGCTTTGGGCGTTGGTCCAACCGTGTCAACCACGACCTGGCTTTTACAGGACTTCCCCTCACTGTTGATCGCCTGGAAACCGGCAAGCTGGTCGACAGAATGCACGTTACAAACCGAAGCGGTGAAGATGTCTATGACAACTATCGGATTGCGGGCGACTGGCAGCAAACGCCGGTGCAGGGTCGAGAGCATGTGGACGCCGAGCGCTCGAGAGCCTGGACGCAGGCCGAGCGTTCATCATTCGAGCTGACCCTTGATTTCGTGAAAGCGAAGATGGTTCGCCGTCATGCAGGCGAGGGGGATCTGGCTGAGCTGGCATCACTTCGGGCCGAATACAACCGCACCCTCGCACCTGCTACTCAATCAACCCCCGTATCCCAAATCAAACCGCGATAGCGCGGCCTGTGCCTACACGCTCAGAATTTACGCACGGCTGCCCCCAAATGCTCGGAAAAATTGTACTCTGTTACGCATTTCGTATAATGACTATGATACGAACTATCCGGAGTGCTATACGATGCGTAGGAAAAGGCCGTCCCCGGATCAACGCCAGTTGGGTTTTGATTTCGCCTTTCAAGAAACCGTAGACACAATCGAGACCCTCGAATCAGGTCTTGATATCGATGACGACCAAGGAGAACACCATGATCACAAGCCAAACCCAACCATTGGAAATCGCCAGTCGGGAATTGAGCGCGGAGACGATCAAGGCAATTCGTCAATCTCCGTCGTTCGGCCCGCAGTCTTGGAAAATTCTGGATCGTTGGGCCTTCAACAGCCCGACGCAGTTGAAGCAGCTGGAGAGCGAGGGGGAGCTGGTTCTGTTGGGGAAAGTGTTGGAGCAGCAACGCTTGGAGCTGGAGGCAATTCACAGCCTCCCAGCGGAGCACAAAGCCGGTCTGACCGAGCACGAAGTGCTGGCACTGCAGGAAGTGAGGACCGAGCTGTAACGCCGACTGATTACGCGATCAGCGCAGCGGACTCGCTTGGTTCAGGTGGAGCAAAAACCAAGTTCCGGAACAACGTCGATGCGATTCAGCTCCTGCAGCATCTACGGGATCAGGATCGGGCAGCGGTACCAGCAGAACAGGCAATACTCGTCAAATATGTTGGATGGGGAGGGTTGCCTCAGGCTTTCGACCATCGCAATCAGGCTTGGCAACGGGAGTACCAGGAACTAGGCGCGCTTCTCAGCCAAGATGAATTCGAGAAAGCTCGGCGTTCAACTCAAGATGCTCATTACACCTCTGCCGCTGTCATTGGTGGGATCTATGAAGGCATGCAGCGGCTGGGATTCCCGGGCGGTAAGATCTTCGAGCCTGCTGCCGGCACTGGCAACTTTATTGGCTTGATCCCCGAATCGCTTCGGAAAGAAAGCCAGTTTACTGCGGTGGAGCTCGACCCTCTGACTGCGGAGATAGGCAGGCATCTTTACCCCACTGCTACCTATATCAACCGGGGCCTGCAGGATGTTGTAGTTCCAAGCGGTTATTTTGACGCTTGCGTGGCCAACCCTCCTTTCGGCTCCCAGTCCCTCTACGATCCTCATCACCGCGAGCTGAGCGGGTACTCGATCCACAACTACTTTCTCGCCAAATCCCTCGACAAGCTCAAGCCAGGTGGCGTGATGGGGGTCGTCGTCAGCCGCTATTTCCTCGATGCCGCCAATGGTAAAGCTCGTGAGCACATAGCTGAACAATCGCATTTCCTTGGTGCGATTCGGCTGCCGAACAATGCTTTCAAAGAGAATGCGCTGACTGAAGTCACAACCGACATTGTGTTTTTCCAGAAGGCGCAACCAGGTGAGAAAACTGACAAGCGCTGGGTAAATGTCGGCGATATACGAGATCGTGAGACCGGTGCCCCCATCACGATCAACCAGTATTTCATCGACAACCCTCAACAGATGGCCGGTCGCATGGCTGTTACACGGAACATGCACCGCGACACCGCCGATCTGATCGCTGAGCCGGGTCGGGATCTTGCCTCCGAGATCTCGACTCGATTGGAAGCATTGCCTCGTGACATTTACACAGCCGGCCCAACAGCGGCCGCGACTGACGCGTCCGAAGAACTGCCTGCGCTGGTCCTCCCTGAAAACCTGAAGATCGGCTCCTACTTCGTCACCGAAGCTGGCCAAATTGCTCGACGCCTTCCCGACCAGCTGGCCCAGACTGATTACCAACTCATCACACCCAAAACCGAACGTGCCGGCGACCGAATCAAAGGCATGATCGAGGTCAGGGATGCTCTCCGAGCTCTTATGGCGGCAGAGCAGTCTGAAGGTCTTGATGCCGGCCTTGATCTGCACCGCGCACGTCTCAACACCGTGTACGATCGTTTCATTCGCAAGCATGGCCATATCAGTAGCCAGGCTAACCGGTTGGCCATGTGCGAGGATCCTGAATACCCATTGTTGAATGCGCTTGAAAGCAATTACGACCGGGGCATCTCTGCGGACATGGCCCGCAAACACGATGTAGCTGCACGACCTCCAAAAGCTGACAAAGCTTCCATATTTAACCGTCGAGTGATGACACCCCGGCAGGAAGTGCGGCACGTCGGCTCAGCGAAAGATGCTTTAGTCGTATCCATGAACCAGGTCGGCCGTGTGGATCTGGAACGCATGGTTCGCCTCTGTGGGCAGTCCGAAGAAGACATCATCGCTGACCTTCGTGGATTGATTTACTTCAACCCTGGTAAGGACCGCTGGGAGACAGCGGACCAGTACTTAACCGGTAACGTGAAGGCAAAGCTTCGTGGGGCCATTAAAGCTGCAGAGCAAGATCCGCGCTTTTCGCACAACGTGGACGCCCTACGACCGGTTCAGCCTGCCGACATCGATCCTGTCGATATCTCCGTCCAGCTGGGTTCAACTTGGGTACCTGATACCGTCGTCGACAAATTCGTGGTGCACATCCTCGGTGACGTACACAGACGGATCAGCTACCAAGCAGCGCTAGGGAAATGGATCGCTGATATTGGTCAGGGTGACAACACGACGTGTCGCGTTACCTGGGGCACTGAAGCGTACCCTGCAAACAAACTGATTGAAGCGGTACTGACAAACCGATCCATTCAGGTCAAAACCGAGGTTGGTCGGGATGACCGCGGCCAGCCCATCATGCAGGTGGACGAAACACAAACCGCGGCCGCGAACCAGAAAGCGGATGAATTACGCCAGGCGTTCGTAGACTGGATCTGGGAGGACAAAGATCAGCGTGTGGAGCTGGCCAGGCTTTACAACGACAGGTTCAATACCAATATTCCATCTCGGTACAATGGATCTCACCTCCAGTTACCTGGTGCGTCACTCGACATCACGCTGCGTCCTCATCAGAAGGATGGGATCTGGCGGGGCATTCAAGACGGCACGGCGTTGTTCGATCACGTCGTCGGCGCCGGCAAGACGCTAGTGTGCGTTGGCACCGTCATGGAAAGTAAACGGATGGGCCTGCTGAACAAGCCGATGCTGGTTGTGCCCAACCATTTGCTGCTGCAGTGGAAAGACGCCATCTATTCACTCTACCCAGACGCTAACGTCCTGGTAGCTGAAAAGTCGGATTTTAAAAAGGAAAATCGCGAGCGCCTGTTCGCCCGTATAGCCACGGGGGATTGGGATGCGGTCGTGGTCGCCCATAGCTCTTTCAAAAAAATCGGGATGCCTCAAGACACCCTGGAAGAGTTGCTCCAGGAGCAAATCAACGACCTGAGCAATGCAATCCTCGATCTCAAGAGCGATCGCGGGGACCGCGTGACCATCAAAGAGATGGAAAAAGCCAAAGAGCGGATGAAGGAACGTCTGGAGAAAAAAGCCGATACAGGCGCTAAAGACCAGGCAGTGACCTTCGCAGATCTGGGCGTGGACGCGCTCGTTGTCGATGAGGCGCAGGAATTCAAAAACCTGTTCATCACCACTTCGCTGAGCCGGATTTCCGGTCTGGGGAACCTAACCGGTTCCGAAAAGGCGTTCGATCTCTTCGTCAAATGCCGGTACCTGCAGCAGAAGTACGACGGCCGAGGCGTATTCCTCGCGACCGGGACGCCTTTGAGCAACACAATCGCTGAGCTTTACACCGTTCAACGGTACATGCAGTACGACGAACTGAAAGAACGCGGGATCGTACACTTCGATGCCTGGGCGTCTACCTTCGGCCAAGTTGTCACCGGCTGGGAGCTGGATGCCACGGGGGTGAATTACCGGCTCAATTCAAGGTTCTCCAGATTCCAGAATGTGCCAGAGCTGAACACGATGTACCGAACATTTGCGGACGTCATCACCCGGGCAGATCTGCAACAACAGGCCGCTGAACGTGGGACTCGTTTTCCAGTACCTCGGGTTAAAGGTGGTCGTCCTCAAAACATCATCGTGGAGCGTTCCGAAGCACAAGCCCAATACATGGGGGTTCAATCACTGGTCCTGGATGATCACGGCAAGCCGATTCACCGTGCTGACGGCGGAGCTATCCGGAGCTGGAACGAGGGTTCAATCATCTACCGTATGGAACACCTGCCTCGGGACCCGCGGATCGACAATCCACTGAAGATCACAAACGATGCCAGGAAGGCTGGTCTGGATTTCCGTTTGATCGATCCTGATTCTGAGGACTTCATTGGCAGTAAGGTGAATGCATGCGTGGAGAACGTTTACCGCATCTGGGAGGCTTGGGATGCTCGTCAAGGCACTCAGTTGGTATTCTGCGACCTTTCCACCCCTAAATGTAACGGCTCGCGTTTGAAAACGGCCGGGCTCGCAATCGATGCAATTTCCAGCTCAGATTAACTGCGGCTGACGAAGCCCTCGGGCTCACATTAGCTGCGAGCGAGCTTGCATTCAGCCGCGCCGGCTTGCATTTAATCTCAATGGGCTCACGCTTTCTGCAACTGAACGCCCCTCGCTCAGACCGTCCAATAAACCAGGGTTTGTTGGACGGCCGTCTCTCAGCAGGCAACCCTCGCGCAAACCCGCATTGCTGACATCCAGCTACAGTCTCCAGCTTTCAATATCCGACTACACTGGACTCTCACTGAATAGTTGGACAAAGCCATGTTGATTGGATACGCCCGTGTCTCGACCTACGACCAACTCCTCGATCTGCAACGCGATGCTCTGGCGAAGGTCGGCTGTGAGCGCGTGTTCGAGGATACATCCAGCGGAGCCAAGGCCGAGCGGGTTGGTTTGACCGCCTTGCTGGCCACGCTACGCCGTGGCGACACCGTGGTGATCTGGCGCCTGGATCGCCTCGGCCGCTCGCTGAAGGATCTGATCCGACTGGTCGAACAACTGGACGCCGCCGGCGTCGGCTTGCGCAGCTTGCAAGAAAACATTGATACCGCCTCGATTGGAGGCCGTCTGGTATTTCACCTATTCGGCGCCTTGGCCGAGTTCGAGCGCAACCTGATTCGCGAGCGCACCCAAGCCGGACTATCCGCTGCGCGGGCCCGTGGCCGCAAGGGTGGGCGCAAGAAACGGCTCGATCCGGCTAAGCAAGAACTCGCCCTGCGTCTCTATCACGAGCGGAAACACACCGTGGCGGAAATCTGCCGCATGATGGGCATTGGCCGCTCGACGCTCTACAACTATCTGACCGAGGCCGAACGCAATGCCCAGCGGGCAGCATAAGGCCATCCCAACCGATTCGCTGATGCAGTTGCGGCAGCGGCTCGACCGTCTGCCGAAGAAAAGCCCGGAACGGGCCGCCCAGGTGACTGCGATAGCTGAGTTGTATGGCGTGTCCCCGAGCACTGTGTACCGGGCGCTGAACTTCATCCATAAACCCCACGCGGCCCACCGGGCCGATCACGGTAAACCGCGCGTGTTGCAGCAGGCCGAGCTGGAACGCTACTGCGAGCTGATTGCAGCGCTGAAACTGCGCACCACCAACAAGCAAGGGCGGCACCTGTCTACCCGCCGCGCCATCGAGTTGCTGGAAGACTACGGGGTGGAGACCGTGCAAGGGTTGGTCAAGGCGCCTAAGGGTGTACTCAGCCGACCAACCGTCAACCGCTACCTATCCCTGTGGCGACTGGATCAACCGCGGTTGTTGCGGCAGCCGCCCGCGACGCGCTTTCAGGCGGCACACAGCAATGACTGTTGGCAGTTCGACCTGTCGCCCTCTGACCTCAAACACATCGATAAACCGGACTGGATCGACCCGGCCAGAGGTGAGCCAACGCTGATGCTGTTCAGCGTGGTGGATGATCGCAGTGGTGTGGCCTATCAGGAATACCACTGCGTATACGGCGAGGACGCAGAGTCGGCGCTGCGCTTCCTGTTTAACGCCATGGCGCCGAAGGCTGACCCCACCTTTCCGTTCCAAGGCCGCCCCAAGATGATCTACCTGGACAATGGCCCGGTGGCCAAGCGCCGCGTCTTCCAGAACGTCATGCAGGGGCTGGGCATCGAGTGGCAGACACACATCCCGGCCGGCAAGGATGGCGCCCGTACCACAGCCCGCTCCAAAGGCAAGGTGGAGCGCCCTTTCCGCACGGTGAAGGAAGCCCACGAGACGCTGTATCACTTCCACAAGCCTGAAACCGAAGCGCAGGCCAACGAGTGGTTGATGCGTTATCTGGTGCGCACCTACAACGCACAGGGCCATCGTTCCGAGCCGCATTCGCGGATCGAGGACTGGCTGGCTAACCTGCCCGCCGAGGGCCTGCGCGAAATGTGCACCTGGGAGCAGTTCTGCCGGTTCGCCCGCGAGCCCGAACGACGCAAGGTTGGCGTCGATGCGCGAGTCACCATCGACGGCACGGCCTACGAGGTGGAGCCCGACATGGCCGGTGAGTCCGTGGTGTTGCTTTGGGGCTTGTTCGATGGTGAGCTCTATGCCGAGTTCGAGGGGGAGCGCTTCGGGCCTTATTACCCAGTCTCCGGGCCAATTCCACTGCATCGCTACCGCGCATTCAAACGCGGCAAGGCCGATGAACGATCCGAGCGCATCCGCTCGCTGGCTGACCAGCTTGGTCTACCCATCGCCGCATTGGCCGGCGACGATGTGCGGCTGACACCTCCCGCAGCTCCCATGGCACTGCCGCGCCAACCCTTCGATGCCGAGGCGCATGAATACCGGTTTCCCAGCGTCATCGCAGCCAAGCTCGCCATTGCCGATGATCTGGCGCAGCCGTTGGCTAAGCTCTCACCCGAAGATCAGGCATTCATCCACCAGGTGCTGAGCGAAACCCTGACGCGCCGCATCGTGTTGGAGCGCGTTCGGGGCTACTTCCGCCACAAGAAAGCAGGAGAAGAACATGCGGGTTGAAGTGATGCAGCACTACGGACTGACGTTGCCGCTGAACCAGGCCGGCTACTTTGAGACCGCCCACCATCAGCAGTTGATCAAGGACATCAAGGGGGCGATCTTCGAGGGGCGCCTGATCGCACTGTGCGGCGTCATAGGCAGTGGCAAGACCGTGATGCTGCGCCGGCTTCAGCAAGCGATGGAAGAGGAAAAGAAGATCACGGTCTCCAAGTCGCTGGCCATCGAGAAGCACAGCATCAAACTGGCCACCTTCATCGCCGCGCTCTTCTACGACCTCTCCTCCGAAAAGCAGGTACGCATCCCGACCCAGGGCGAAAAACGTGAGCGTGACCTGCGCGAGCTGGTGAGGAAGAATAAGCGCCCGGTGGCCCTGTTCGTCGATGAGGCACATGACCTCAACGGCCATACGCTGACCGGCCTTAAGCGCCTGATGGAACTGGTCGAGGACGGCGACGGCCGATTGTCGGTGGTGCTGGCCGGGCATCCCAAGCTGCGTAACGACCTGCGCCGCCCGACGATGGAGGAAATCGGCTACCGCACAGATATTTTCTCGCTCGACGGCATCGCCGGCAGTCAGCGCGAGTACATCCACTGGCTGCTGGAAACCTGCACTGCGGGGAAGGTCGAACCCGAGTCGATCCTGAGTGAAGACGCCATCGACCTGCTCGCCACCAAGCTGCGCACACCATTGCAAATCCAACTGCACCTCAGCATGGCATTGGAAGCCGGCTACCTGACTGGCGAGAAACCCGTCTCGGCGGAGCTGGTGGAATCAGTGCTGTCGCGTCAACTGGATGATCTGGAACCGACCCTGACGCGCCACGGTTACCGCATCAAGGATCTGGTAGATCAGTTCGACGCCAGACCCAATGAGATCAAGGCGCTGTTCAGCAACGCGCTCGATCCGGCGCGCGCCGCTGAGCTGCGCGACAAGATGCTGGCGGCGGGGCTGCCGATCTGAGCGCTGGGAAATTGTACGTTTTGGGGTTTTGGGTTTGGGGAGCAACGGAATAGAAAGTGCACTTAAGCCCTGCCATCTCCTCTCAGCGCCATAATCTAGGTCCTTCTCAACTCCATTCCCCCCTTGATTCCGTACTTAAATACGGAAGTAGAGTCGAATCGTGGGCTGAAAACCTGAGAGGAGATTGCTGTTATGAAATACCTAAGACTGCTGCTGATAGTTGGTTCGACTCTGCTGTCATCCACCGTATGGGCCGAGAACGGAGCCGATCGAGCGCTTGAGTGGAGGGCCGCTATGCACGACAAGGCTGAGGCGGCCTTGGTGGCGGAAACCGCCAAGAAGATTGAGCAACTGGGGGCCACGGCGGCTGGCCGTGTCGAAGAGCAGCCCGCCTGTCCACCTGCAAGGTAGGACATGAGCGACTGCTGCACGATCCGCTCGACCAGGCTCAGCGTGAGCCTGCCCTGATGAGGCGCAAGTGCAAATAGCAGTACCAATCTGTGGCCTTTGCAATTGCTCCTTTGGCCATTCAGCGGCGCTCATTGAGCGCCGCTTTTTTCCAAGCTCAAGCCGACAAACAGGGGCGCCTCACAAAACTGGAGATCGTAGGTCAGCACGGCTCTTTGTTTCCATGCAGCGAAACGATCAGCGGACAGGAAACAGTCCCGTGACTCGCACAACAGTCGTGAACCAGCCGCGCCAAGACTGACTCGATCCGCTGCAAATCCGCGAGTTTCCCACGTACATCCTCGAGCTTCTGCTCGGCGAGCACACGCGCTTCGTCGCAGTGAGCGCCGTCATCCAGCCTCAACAGTCCGGCCACTTCATCGAGGCTAAAGCCCAGTCGTTGCGCGGATTTCACGAATTTCACCCGTGCGA